>DATHZU010000548.1:0-3561 GCA_035458445.1 Thermohalobaculum sp.
AGCTGCGTCGGGTCGAGGTGCCGGCGCAGCGGCGCGCGCCCACCCATGACCAGGCCGTTGACCGCCTCGGTCAGGTTGGCGGCGTCGAGCTTGGCCGCCGCCAGGCCGACGCGCGGGGCGTGACGCTCGTGCACGGCGCGGAGCGTGGTCGCGCCCACCACGAGGCGGTCGAGGAACCGCCAGACCAGGTCGCCGGTGATGACATCCCGGCCCAGCACCGCGTGGTTGGTCGGGTCGTAGAGCGCGAACTCCACGTCGCCGCCGAGGCCGAAGTCGGTGTTGTCCCAGGTCGTGACCAGGGTCATGGCGATGCAGTCGATCTCGGCGAAGTCGCCGCTGCCGCCGGTCTGGAGATACAGGCGGCCGCGCTCGCTGGCGCCGTTCCAGAACGCGGAATCGTTGCGGTTGCCGGCCGCCTCCAGAGTCAGGCCATCAAGCGTCCCGGCAAGGCTTTCGGTCTCGATCTCCCAGCGCGCCAGACTGGAGCCGGCGCCCACGAGATTGCCCAGGATCAGGCTGTTGGTCGCCGGCTCGTGGCCGATGCGGTTGGAGACGATGCCCGAAACCGTGAAGCTGGCCGAAAGCCCGCCGGTCAAAGGATCGATGCGGTAGAGGACCGTGTCGCCGGCGACGTTGCCGGAATAGGCCCAGAGGTTGCGCTCGGCGTCGACCGCCAGGCCCTGGCCGAGGCCGTTGGCGAGGAAGTAGTGGGCGACGTTCTGCAAGGTCTCGGTCGAGGCGACCATGACCTCGTTCGAGCCGCCGTTCTCCTTGATGAACAGCAGCTCGCCGGCATAGGAGCCATCGAGCTGGCGCACGCCGCCGAAGGCCCGGTCCTCGTCCCAGCCGACCGAGGAGACGATGTTGGCGCCCGTTTCCGGATCGGTCAGCGTGACCGTTGTGCCGAGCTGGGCGAAGGTCAGGCCGTCGTACTTGCGCAGCTGCCAGTTGTTGAGCCCCGTCTCCGTGACGTTGTAGAAGTTGCCCTCGCCGTCGATGCCGGGGAAGTTGGTGACCGGGTTGTTGAAGTCCGGCAGGTCGGCGGCCGCGGTCTCCGCCTGGTTGACCAGGTCGATGCGGATCACCAGGCCGTCGCCGGCGTGGTTGATGTAGCCTCGGCCGCCCGGCAGCAGCTCAGCCCAGCGCAGGGCGTTCTGGCTGGGATCGAGCGTCGCGGTCGGAAAGGACGCGCTGGCGGCGGTCGTGACCACGGCCGATATCGGCGGCAGCTGCGCGTCCTGGAGGCGCCAGTTGTCGAACACGGCGTAGCAGACCCCGCGGTAGGCCGGCGTGTCGGCGACCCCGAGCGCCGCCTGGATCGCCGGGTCGGGGCCCTGGGTTGCGGTCCCGAGGTAGATGCGGACCGTGCCCCGGTCCGCCGAGACCGCGATCGGGCCGGCGCCGGCGGAGCGGTCGAGGATCGGCTCGGCGTCGACCCCGGCGAACATCTTGAGGATCGCGGCCATGCCGCCCGGCGGCGCCTCGCAGAAGGCGACCGCGAAGTCGGCGTAGTACTGGTAAGTGGTGGAGCTCACCGACGGCCCGCCCTTGCCGCCGATCTCCTCGGTCACCGCGACCTCGCGCACCGCGCCCAGCCAGATCAGGTGGCCGTCGACCCGCCAGGCGCCGTCCACGGTGACGAGGTCGGCGTTGTAGCTGGAATTGGTGATCCGGAACTCGGCGATGCGCGGGCCCTCGCGGGTCTCCTCCGTGACCCCGAGGCCGAGCGCCCGGGCGCCCAGCTGGCCGAGGACCCAGCCCGCCTGCAGCCCGAGCGCCGAGCCGCCGGTCAGCAGGCCGCCGAAAGCCGCGCCGGCGCCGGCGAGCGCGAGGGTCGCCATCAGCGCGCCACGCTGAGCGCCGGCAGGCGCCAGGCGCCGGCGATCCGCGCCTCGGGCGGGATCGCCGTCTCGACGACGGCGGCGCGCACGGAATCCGCATGGACGATGGTGCCTGCCTCGGTCAGGATGCCGAGGTGCTGCGGCTCGCCTTGGAGCGCGAAGACCAAAATGTCGCCGGGGCGGGGCGGCCCGACGACCCGGATCAGGTGCCGGTCGCAGCCGCGGACGAGGCGGCGCATGGTGCCGGCCCGCGGGTAGGCGGCCTCGGCGCGCCACTCGGCCTCGTCGACCGCCGCCAGGCCGGCGGCCTCGGCCGCGCCCTTGACGAGGCCGATGCAGTCGCAGCCCTGGCCCCGCGCGCTCGCCTGGTGCCGCCAGGGCGTGCCGAGCCAGGCCCGCGCCTCGGCGATGAAGCGCGCCGCGTCAGGCGGCACGGTAGACCTTCATGCGCGCGTCCGCCCCCGGCAGGTCCGGGAAGGCGCGGAGGTTCAGGATATTGGCGAACGACTTGCAGGCCGCCCGGTCCTTGGCGCAGCCGGCGGCGATGGTGAGCGTGTCGCCGTTGGCGAGCGCGAAGGGCAGGGCCCGGAACAGCGTCACCGCCGGGCCCGAGAGGCCCCAGGCCTTGACCTCCATGCCGAGTCCGGCGTTGAGGCCGCCGGTCATGGCGAGCCAGCCCCCGGTCAGCAGCGCGTCCGGGGCGTCGCCCGCGTAGGTCACGGTGAAGGTCGCGTTGTCGGTCACGACGTTGACCGTCGCCTCCACGGTCAGCGCCCGCTCGGCGGTCCAGACCGCGGGCGTCGCCGAAAAGGCCGTCCAGGTGATGTCGTTGTCGGCGACGGTATCGCCGGGGTTGGCCGGCCAGGCCGGCTCGCTCGCCCCGCTGGTGCCGCCGGAGGAGCGGAAGATCAGGCCGTTCTCCAGAAGCGTCGCGCCGGCGGCATAGGCGGTCGTGGCCGCCCAGGCGGCGGCGGTCAGCGTCTCGGCCGTGGTCGCGCCGAGGGTGGTGTTCCACGTCGGCTCGCTTTCGCCGGTGGTGCCGGCGGTGGTGCAGGCGAAGAACCGGTCGTTGAAGCCGCTCGGGCGCCGCCGGTCGCCCACCTTGGCGTCCCGGGGGCCGACCGCCGCGACCGCCTCGGTCGCCCCCCAGAGCGCCGGCAGGAGTTGAACCCCGCAGTCGCCGTCGCCCAGGCTCGCCCAGCAGCCCGGCAGCAGGCGCCGCCCGACGTTCTGCTCGTACTTCGCCCGCAATGAGCGGCACTTGGCGGTGCCCCGGTCGCCGACGACCGTGATTTCGGCCAGCTCCCCCTCCTCTTCGATCAGCACCCGTCCGGCGGTCAGGTCCTCGTAGTTGACGGTCATCAGCCGGTACCCGGCGCCGTCCCAGATGCCGGCCAGCAGGTCGCCCTCGGTCACCACCGCATCGTCGATCAGCCAGCCGGCCTCGGTGTTGTCGGCCCCCAGCCCCGTCTCCGATTGCAGCGCCGCCAGCGCCCCGCCGCGCGCCGCGGTATAGGTGACTTGGCCCCCGCCCTGGCCGTCGTCGAAGGCGAGGTCGCGGTCGAAGGCGGTGAAACCGAAGACCTGGCCGTCGCGCCGTTCCAGGCGCAACAGGCGCGTGGTCGTGGTCACCGCCTGGGCGAAGTGGGCCGCCAGAGTGGCGTCGAGCACCTTCATGGATTGGCGCTCCAAATCCGGCGCGGCGCCCGGGGTTGGTGGG
>DATHZU010000549.1:0-14214 GCA_035458445.1 Thermohalobaculum sp.
CCCGACGATCATCACCTATTACCAGGACAAGTCCTTCACCTTCGAGATCAAGACGCCGCCGGCGTCGTTCCTGATCAAGAAGGCCGCGAAGAAGAAGTCCGGCTCGAAGACCCCCGGCCGCGACATGGTCGGCTCGGTTACGGCCAAGCAGGTGCGCGAGATCGCCGAAGCCAAGATGAAGGATCTGAACGCCAACTCGGTCGAGGCGGCGATGCAGATCATCGTCGGCTCGGCGCGGTCGATGGGCATCGAGGTCAAGGGGTAGGGCGATGGCAAAGTATGGAAAACGCGTGAATGCCATCCGCGAGGCCGTCAAGGGCAAGTCGCTGCTGCCGCTGGCCGAGGCCGTCGCCCTGGTGAAGAGCCACGCCAATGCCAAGTTCGACGAGACTGTCGAGCTGGCGCTGAACCTGGGCGTCGATCCGCGCCATGCGGACCAGCTGGTCCGCGGCTCGGTCAACCTGCCGAACGGCACCGGCAAGACCCTGCGGGTCGCGGTGTTCGCCAAGGGCGCCAAGGCCGAGGAAGCCACCAAGGCCGGGGCCGACATCGTCGGTGCCGAGGACCTGATGGAGATCGTCCAGGGCGGCAAGATGGATTTCGACCGCTGCATCGCGACGCCGGACATGATGCCGATCGTCGGGCGGCTGGGCAAGATCCTGGGCCCGCGCGGCCTGATGCCGAACCCGAAGGTCGGCACGGTCACCATGGACGTGGCGCAGGCGGTCAAGGATGCCAAGGGCGGCCAGGTGCAGTTCCGGGTCGAAAAGGCCGGGATCGTGCATGCGGGCGTCGGCAAGGCCAGCTTCGACGAGGCGAAACTGGTCGAGAACATCCGGGCGATGGTCGATGCCATCAACCGGGCCAAGCCGACGGGTGCCAAGGGCACTTATCTGAAGAAGGTTTCGGTCAGCTCGACCATGGGCCCCGGCGTCAGCGTGGCGCTGGACAGCCTGTCGGCCTGACCGCCGAGATCCCCGGTTCGCCGGGGTGCTACCGGAGGGGTTCGCCCCTCCGCCCTGTCCGAGACGGCGGGTAGTCCCGAAAGGGGCGTAAATCCGGCCATAGACGGGAGCCGAGCGAAATTTTCCAGCGCGCTTGCGCCGGGCGGTTTTGGGCGGGTTCCGGGACGGGACCTGAGAGGTCCGGGGCCAGACGGCCCTGGATGGACTTGAGCCGGCAGACGGGCGCTGTGCCCTGACGCCAAACTTGGAGAAGACTGTGGATAGAGCCCAAAAGGAAGCTGTGGTCGACAACCTCGGCCAGATCTTTGCGGACTCTGGCGTCGTGGTGGTAGCTCACTACGCCGGCCTCACGGTTGCCCAGATGACGGACTTGCGGAACCGGATGCGTGAAGCCGGGGCCGGGGTGCGTGTCGCCAAGAACAGGCTCGCCAAGATCGCCCTTGAGGGCAAGCCCGGCGCGGGCATGTCGAAGTATCTCAAGGGGCAGACGGTAATCGCTTACAGCGGGGACCCCGTCACCGCGGCCAAGGTCGCGAAAGCCTATGCCAAGGATAATCAGAAGTTCGAGATTATCGGCGGCGCCATGGGCGAGACGGTTCTCGATGCAGGCGGAGTCGACGCCGTGGCCGCAATGCCGTCGCGCGAGGAGCTGCTCTCCTCGATCGCCGGCATGCTGATGGCCCCGGCCGGCAACATCGTCAGCGCGATCACGGCGCCCGCCTCGAACCTGGCGGCCATCCTGCAGACCCTCGAAGAGAGGGACGCTGCATAAAGCGTCGAAGCAACAACCGTGAGCCGGTGCGTGCGCAGACACACGACACCCGGGAACACGAAACGAGACAGAACGGAAACGAGACATGTCGAAGATTGAGAAACTCGCTGAAGACCTCGTCGGCCTCACCCTGCTGGAGGCCTCCGAGCTTAAGAACCTGCTGAAGGACAAGTACGGCATCGAGCCGGCCGCTGGTGCGGTCGCGGTCGCGGCCGGTCCGGTCGCGGCGGCCGAGGCTGCCGAGGAGAAGACCGAGTTCGACGTCATCCTGAAGTCGTTCGGTGCCAACAAGATCAACGTCATCAAGGAAGTCCGCGCCATCACCGGCCTGGGCCTCAAGGAGGCGAAGGATCTGGTCGAGGCCGGCGGCAAGGCCGTCAAGGAGGCCGCGACCAAGGACGAGGCCGACAAGATCAAGAAGCAGCTCGAAGAGGCCGGCGCCGAGGTCGAGCTGAAGTAATCCGGCTGCGGGGCCGTCGCTGCGCCCCGCGAGCTGAACGAGAATGGCTGGATCCGCCGCTTCTGGCGGGTCCGGCCCGTGTCGTCTCAGGCCCTGCGCGAAGGCAGGGCCTCGGAAGACGCGGAATTTGGGATCCGGGACAGAGCTGGCGGGGGCCGCCGGCATGACGGATGGGATCCCGCCAAGGCGTAAACTGGCCAGACCGCCGCACCCCCCTGCGGCGAGAGGCGGGCAGATATAGACCGAGGACGCACATGGGCCAGATCTTTTCGGGACGGAAGCGCATTCGGAAGTTCTTCGGCAAGATCCGCGAAGTCGCGGCGATGCCGAACCTCATCGAGGTTCAGAAGAGCTCGTATGATCTTTTCCTGGACAGCGGCGATGCCGGCACCCCGCAGGACGGCGAAGGCCTGCAGGGCGTTTTCCAGTCGGTGTTCCCGATCAAGGACTTCAACGAGACCGCCGTGCTGGAGTTCGTGCGCTACGAGCTCGAGCATCCGAAATACGACGTCGAGGAATGCCAGCAGCGCGACATGACCTATTCGGCGCCGCTGAAGGTCACGCTGCGGCTGATCGTGTTCGATGTGGACGAGAACACCGGCGCCAAGTCCGTCAAGGACATCAAGGAGCAGGACGTCTACATGGGCGACATGCCGCTGATGACCTCGAACGGCACCTTCGTCGTAAATGGCACCGAGCGGGTGATCGTCAGCCAGATGCACCGGTCCCCGGGCGTGTTCTTCGACCACGACAAGGGCAAGACCCATTCCTCGGGCAAGCTGTTGTTCGCATCGCGCGTCATTCCCTATCGCGGCTCGTGGCTGGATTTCGAGTTCGACGCCAAGGATATCGTCTTCGTTCGCATCGACCGGCGCCGCAAGCTGCCGGTGACGACGCTGCTCTACGCGCTGGGCATGGACCAGGAGGCGATCTGCGATCACTTCTACAACCGGGTCGAGTTCACGCGCCACGGCGAGGGCTGGTCGGTGCCGCTGAATGTCGACCGGCTGAAGGGCTCGAGCCCGGCCTATGACATCGTCGACGCCAAGACCGGAGAGGTCGTGGTGCAGGCGGGGCAGAAGATGACCCCGAAGCGGCTGAAGGACCTGGCCGCCAAGAAGGTTGCGCGCGTGCTGGCTCCCTTCGAGGAGATCGAGGGGCATTTCGCCGCCTGCGACATGGTCAACGAGGCGACCGGCGAGATCTACGCCGAGGCGGGCGACGAGCTGGACGCCGATCTGGTCGGGACCCTGATCGAAGCCGGCTTCGAGACCATCGAGACGCTCGACATCGACAACGTCACCATCGGGGCCTACATCCGCAACACCCTGGCGGTGGACAAGAATGTCAGCCGCGAGACCGCGCTGCTGGATATCTACCGGGTCATGCGCCCGGGCGAGCCGCCGACGCTGGACGCCGCCGAGGCGATGTTCCAGTCGCTGTTCTTCGATTCCGAGCGCTACGACCTCTCGGCCGTCGGCCGGGTCAAGATGAACATGCGCCTCGAGCTCGATGCGCCGGACACCCAGCGCACTCTCCGCAAGGAGGACATCCTGGCGGTGGTCAAGGCGCTGGTCGACCTGCGCGACGGCCGCGGCGACATCGACGACATCGACCATCTGGGCAACCGCCGGGTGCGCTCGGTCGGCGAGCTGATGGAGAATCAGTACCGCATCGGCCTGCTGCGGATGGAGCGCGCGATCCGCGAGCGGATGAGTTCGGTCGAGATCGACACGGTGATGCCGCAGGACCTGATCAACGCCAAGCCCGCGGCGGCTGCGGTGCGCGAGTTCTTCGGCTCGAGCCAGCTCAGCCAGTTCATGGACCAGACCAATCCGCTGAGCGAGGTCACCCACAAGCGCCGCCTCTCGGCGCTTGGCCCGGGCGGCCTGACCCGCGAGCGCGCCGGGTTCGAGGTGCGCGATGTGCACCCCACCCATTACGGCCGCATGTGCCCGATCGAGACGCCGGAAGGTCCGAACATCGGCCTGATCAACTCGCTGGCTTCCTTCGCCCGCGTGAACAAGTACGGCTTCATCGAGACCCCCTACCGGAAGGTCGTGGACGGCAAGGTGACCGACGAGGTGATCTATCTCTCCGCCACCGAGGAGATGCGCTACACGGTCGCCCAGGCGAATGCCCGGCTGACCGACAAGGGCACCTTCCAGAACGAGCTGGTGTCGACCCGCAAGGCCGGCGAGTTCATGCTGAGCCCGCGCGAGAACGTCACCCTGATCGACGTCTCGCCGAAGCAGCTGGTCTCGGTCACCGCGGCGCTGATCCCGTTCCTGGAGAACGACGACGCCAACCGCGCGCTGATGGGCTCGAACATGCAGCGTCAGGCCGTGCCGCTGCTGAAGGCGGATGCGCCCTTCATCGGCACCGGCATGGAAGCCAAGGTGGCCCGCGACTCGGGCGCGGCGATCGCCGCGCGGCGCGGCGGCGTCATCGACCAGGTCGATGCCACCCGTATCGTCGTGCGCGTCACCGACGAGATGGAGATCGGCGATCCGGGCGTCGACATCTACCGGCTGCGCAAGTTCCAGCGCTCGAACCAGAACACCTGCATCAACCAGCGTCCGCTGGTGAAGGTGGGCGACGCGGTGAAGGCCGGCGACGTGGTCGCCGACGGCCCCTCGACCGATCTGGGCGAGCTGGCGCTGGGCAAGAACGTGCTGGTCGCGTTCATGCCCTGGAACGGCTACAACTACGAGGACTCGATCCTGATCTCCGAGCGCGTCGCCAAGGACGACGTGTTCACCTCGATCCATATCGAGGAATACGAGGTCATGGCCCGCGACACCAAGCTGGGGCCAGAAGAGATCACCCGCGACATCCCCAATGTCGGCGAGGAGGCGCTGCGCAACCTCGACGAGGCGGGGATCGTCTATATCGGCGCCGAGGTCGGCCCGTCCGACATCCTGGTCGGCAAGATCACGCCGAAGGGCGAAAGCCCGATGACGCCGGAGGAGAAACTGCTCCGCGCCATCTTCGGCGAGAAGGCCTCGGACGTGCGCGACACATCGCTGCGCATGCCGCCGGGCGATTTCGGCACCGTGGTCGAAGTCCGGGTGTTCAACCGCCACGGCGTCGACAAGGACGAGCGCGCGCTGCAGATCGAGCGCGACGAGATCGAGCGCCTGGCCCGCGACCGGGATGACGAGCTCGAGATCCTGGAGCGCAACATCTATGCGCGCCTGAAGGAGATCATCCTCGGCAAGACCTGCGTCAAGGGGCCGAAGGGCGTCAAGGCCGGGTCGAAGATCGACGAGGATCTGCTGGCCAGCCTCTCGCGCGGCCAGTGGTGGCAGCTCGCCATGCCCGAGGAGTCCGACGCCGCGAAGGTCGAGGCGCTGAACTCGCAGTACGACCAGGCCAAGCGGGTGCTGGAAGCCCGTTTTCAGGACAAGGTCGAGAAGGTGCGGCGCGGCGACGACCTGCCGCCGGGCGGCATGAAGATGGTAAAGGTGTTCGTGGCGGTGAAGCGCAAGCTGCAGCCGGGCGACAAGATGGCCGGCCGCCACGGCAACAAGGGCGTGGTCTCGAAGGTCGTGCCGGTGGAGGACATGCCTTTCCTCGCCGACGGCACCCATGTCGACCTGGTGTTGAATCCGCTGGGCGTGCCCTCGCGCATGAACGTCGGCCAGATCCTGGAAACCCATATGGGCTGGGCGGCGGCGAATCTCGGCCGGATGGTCGGCGATGCGCTCGATGCCTACCGCCGCTCGGGTGACCTGACCCCGGTCAAGGACACGATGAAGACCGTGTACGGCGGCGACGTGTTCAAGGCTGCGACCGGAGACATGACCGACGACGAGCTGGTCGAGGCGGCGGAGAACGTGCGCGGCGGTGTCCCCATCGCCACGCCGGTCTTCGACGGCGCCAAGGAGGCAGACGTCAACGAGGCGCTGCGCATGGCGGGCCTGGACGAAAGCGGCCAGGTCACCCTCTATGACGGGCGCACGGGCGAGGCTTTCGCGCGGCCGGTGACGGTGGGCTACAAGTACCTGCTGAAGCTGCACCACCTGGTGGACGACAAGATCCACGCCCGCTCGACCGGCCCCTACAGCCTGGTCACCCAGCAGCCGCTGGGCGGCAAGGCGCAGTTCGGCGGCCAGCGCTTCGGCGAGATGGAGGTCTGGGCTTTGGAGGCCTACGGCGCCGCCTACACCCTGCAGGAGATGCTGACGGTGAAGTCGGACGACGTGGCCGGTCGTACCAAGGTCTACGAGTCGATCGTCAAGGGCGAGGACGATTTCGAGGCGGGTATCCCCGAATCGTTCAACGTCCTGGTCAAGGAAATCCGCTCGCTGGGCCTGAACGTCGAACTGCTGAGCGACGACGAAGAAATCTGACACCCCGATCCCTGGGCTGCGCGCAAACCCCCGCGCGCGGCTCGACCGGGGTATCCCTGAATTCAGGGGGAAGATGGAGATCCAGATGAACCAGGAACTCACCAACCTGTTTCACACGCCGGAGCCGATGAAGACGTTCGACGAGATCAAGATCTCGTTGGCGAGCCCCGAGCGCATCCTTTCGTGGTCCTTCGGCGAGATCAAGAAGCCGGAGACGATCAACTACCGGACGTTCAAGCCTGAACGCGACGGCCTGTTCTGTGCCCGCATCTTCGGTCCGATCAAGGACTACGAATGCCTGTGCGGCAAGTACAAGCGGATGAAGTACCGCGGGGTAACCTGCGAGAAATGCGGCGTGGAAGTGACGCTGCAGAAGGTCCGGCGCGAGCGGATGGGCCACATCCAGCTCGCTTCGCCGGTGGCGCATATCTGGTTCCTGAAGTCGCTGCCGTCCCGCATCGGCCTGATGCTGGACATGACGCTGCGCGATCTCGAGCGGGTGCTCTATTTCGAGCAGTATGTGGTCGTCGAACCCGGCATGACCGACCTGGCCCACGGCCAGCTGATGACCGAGGAGGAGTATCTCGACGCCCAGGATTCCTATGGCGAGGATTCGTTCCGGGCCGGCATCGGCGCCGAGGCGATCCGCGAAATGCTGGCGGCGATCGATCTGGATGCCGAGGCCGAGCGGCTGCGCGTCGACCTGGGCGAGGCCACCGGCGAACTGAAGCCGAAGAAGATCATCAAGCGGCTGAAGCTGGTCGAGAACTTCATCGAGTCGGGCAACCGGCCCGAGTGGATGGTGCTGACCGTGGTCCCGGTGATCCCGCCCGAGCTGCGCCCGCTGGTGCCGCTGGACGGCGGCCGCTTCGCGACCTCGGACCTGAACGACCTCTACCGCCGGGTGATCAACCGCAACAACCGCCTGAAGCGTCTGATCGAGCTGCGCGCGCCGGACATCATCATCCGCAACGAGAAGCGGATGCTGCAGGAATCGGTCGATGCGCTGTTCGACAACGGCCGCCGCGGCCGGGTCATCACCGGCGCCAACAAGCGGCCGCTGAAGTCGCTGAGCGACATGCTGAAGGGCAAGCAGGGCCGGTTCCGGCAGAACCTGCTGGGCAAGCGCGTCGACTTCTCGGGCCGTTCGGTGATCGTGACCGGGCCGGAGCTGAAGCTGCACCAGTGCGGCCTGCCGAAGAAGATGGCGCTCGAGCTGTTCAAGCCGTTCATCTATTCGCGCCTCGACGCCAAGGGTCTGTCCTCGACCGTCAAGCAGGCGAAAAAGCTGGTCGAGAAGGAGCGTCCCGAGGTCTGGGACATCCTGGACGAGGTGATCCGCGAGCATCCAGTATTGCTGAACCGCGCGCCGACGCTGCACCGCCTCGGCATCCAGGCCTTCGAGCCGGTGCTGATCGAGGGCAAGGCGATCCAGCTGCACCCGCTGGTCTGTGCCGCCTTCAACGCCGACTTCGACGGCGACCAGATGGCCGTCCACGTTCCGCTGAGCCTTGAGGCCCAGCTGGAAGCGCGCGTCCTGATGATGTCGACCAACAACGTGCTCAGCCCCGCCAACGGCAAGCCGATCATCGTGCCGTCGCAGGACATGATCCTTGGGCTGTACTACGTGTCGCTGGAGAAGGCGGGCGAGCCCAACGAGGGCATGCTGCTGGCCGACCAGTCCGAGATCGAGCATGCGCTGCATGCCGGGCTGATCAACCTGCACACCAAGATCGTCACCCGGTTCCACACGGTCGACGAGGACGGCAACAAGATCGTGCGCCGGGTCGAGACGACCGCGGGCCGGATGCTGCTGGCCAACCTGCTGCCGAAGAACCCCAATGTCCCGTTCGAGATCGTCAACCGGACGCTGCGCAAGCGCGAGGTCGGCGAGGTGATCGACACCGTCTACCGCCACTGCGGCCAGAAGGAATCGGTGATCTTCTGCGACCGGATCATGTCGCTCGGCTTCTCCGAGGCCTTCAAGGCCGGCATTTCCTTCGGCAAGGACGACATGGTGATCCCGGGCGACAAGTGGGACATCGTCAACCAGACCCGCGATCTGGTGAAGGAGTTCGAGCAGCAGTACCAGGACGGTCTGATTACCTCGGGCGAGAAGTACAACAAGGTCGTCGACGCCTGGTCGAAGTGCACCGACAAGGTCGCAGATTCGATGATGGGCGAGATCTCCTCGGTGAAGGTAGACGATGAAACGGGCCGTCAGAAGGACCTGAACTCGGTCTACATGATGAGCCATTCCGGTGCCCGCGGCTCGCCGACCCAGATGCGCCAGCTCGCCGCCATGCGCGGCCTGATGGCCAAGCCGTCGGGCGAGATCATCGAGACGCCGATCATCTCGAACTTCAAGGAAGGCCTGACCGTGCTCGAGTACTTCAACTCGACCCACGGCGCCCGCAAGGGTCTGGCCGACACCGCCTTGAAGACCGCGAACTCGGGCTACCTGACCCGCCGTCTGGTCGACGTGGCGCAGGACTGCATCATCAAGCAGGAAGACTGCGGGACCGAGAACGGCATCACCGCCGAGGCGGTGGTCGATGGCGGCACCGTGATCGCCACGATCGGCGAGCAGGTCCTGGGCCGCGTGCCGGTCGAGGATGTGCTGGACCCAGTTTCGAGCGATGTGATCCACCCCGCCGGCGAGTTGATCGACGAGCCCGCTGCAGCGGCCATCGACGAAGCCAAGGTTCAGACGATCAAGATCCGCTCGCCGCTGACCTGCGAGGCCGAGGACGGCATCTGCGCCCAGTGCTACGGGCGCGACCTGGCCCGCGGCACCCGGGTCAACACCGGCGAGGCGGTGGGCATCATCGCCGCCCAGTCGATCGGCGAGCCGGGCACCCAGCTGACGATGCGGACCTTCCACATCGGTGGCGCGGCCAACGTGGCCGACCAGTCGTTCCTGGAATCCACCCAGGAAGGGAAGGTCAGCTTCCGCAACGCAAGCCTTCTGACCAATGCCGATGGCGACAAGATCGTCATGGCGCGGAACATGCAGCTTGCGGTGGTGGACGAGCAGGGGCGCGAGCGGGCAACCCACAAGCTGGCCTACGGCACCAAGATGCTGGTGGCCGAAGGCGACGCGGTCGTGCGCGGCCAGCGCCTGGCCGAGTGGGATCCCTACACCCTGCCGATCATTGCCGAAAAGGGCGGCGTGGCGAAGTTCGTCGACCTGCAGCTGGGTTTCACGCTGCGCGAGGAAACCGATGATGCCACCGGCATCTCGCAGCGCATCGTCTCGGACTGGCGGTCGGCGCCGAAGGGCAACGACCTGAAGCCGGCGATCACCCTGGTCGACGCCAAGGGCGAGATGGTGAAGCTGGAGAATGGCAACCCGGCCCACTACTTCATGTCGGTCGATGCGATCCTCAGCGTCGAGGACGGCCAGGAGATCACCGCCGGCACGGTCATCGCGCGCATCCCGCGCGAGGGCGCCAAGACCAAGGACATCACCGGCGGTCTGCCGCGGGTGGCCGAGCTGTTCGAGGCGCGGCGTCCGAAGGACCACGCCATCATCGCCGAGATCGACGGCACCGTGCACTTCGCCAAGGACTACAAGAACAAGCGCCGGATCGCCATCGAGCCGCTCGACGAGACCCTCGAGCCGCGCGAGTACCTGATCCCGAAGGGCAAGCACATCGCGGTGCAGGAGGGCGACGTCATCCAGAAGGGCGAGTACATCATGGACGGCAATCCCGCCCCCCATGACATCCTCGCAATCATGGGTGTCGAGGCGCTGGCGAACTACCTGATCAACGAGATCCAGGAGGTCTACCGGCTGCAGGGCGTGAAGATCAACGACAAGCACATAGAGGTGATCGTTCGCCAGATGCTGCAGAAGATCGAGATCTCCGAGTCCGGCGGAACCACCCTGCTGGCCGGCGAGCAGATCGACAAGGCGGAGTTCGAGGAGATCAATGCCAAGGCCGTTGCCGACGGGCGGCGTCCGGCGCAGGGTGCGCCGGTGCTGCTCGGCATCACCAAGGCCAGCCTCCAGACCCGGTCCTTCATCTCGGCGGCGTCGTTCCAGGAGACCACCAGGGTGCTGACCGAGGCGGCGACCCAGGGCAAGCGCGACAAGCTGATCGGGTTGAAGGAGAACGTCATCGTCGGCCGGCTGATCCCGGCGGGCACCGGTGGCGCCGCGACCCGGATCAAGCAGGTCGCGGCCGCCCGCGACAGGGTCGTGATCGCCGAGCGCGAGGAGGCGGCGGCCGCTGCGGCCGCTGCGCTGGAGGTGATCGACGTGCCGGAGGACAATGACGAGGCCGAGGCCGTGGCGCCGGCCGGCACCGGCGGCGCCTTCGACGACATCCTCTGAGCCAACTGCCGACCTGAAGATCAGGGGCCCCGGTGCGGACAGCACCGGGGCCTCTTTCGTTCCGATTTACCGTTTCCAAACCGCCGCTGGGCAAAGCTCGTGCGTCCAGCGGGCGGGTGAAGCGGGAGCGAAGAATGACAGTCAGGCGATTCGCGGCGGTCCTGGTGTTGCTCGCCGTGGTGGCCGTGCCTAAGACTGGCCAGGCGCTCTACGGCTTGATCGATGGCTCACAGCCCAGCCATGTGCTGGACGTGGCTCAACTCGTCGGCGAGGCTGCACTGGGCCTCGACGGTGCCGGCGACCCGATGATCCGGGGGCGGATCGGCCGCCATGACTACCGGATCTATTTCTACGGCTGCCGGCAGGGAACGGCGTGCAAGAATCTGACCTTTGCCGCGACATGGGAAAGCGATCATTATTCAGACCGCAGCATGGGCGACTGGAATCGGTCCCGACGCTTCGGAACCGCCTATATCGACGACAGCGGCAATCCGACGCTGGCGATGACGTTGAATCTCCACGGTGGCATCTCGCGCTGGAGCCTGGAGGAGAGTTTCGACTGGTGGCGCGTGCTGATGGACGAGTTTTCGGAATACTTCGGGTTCTAGCGTTCCCGGCCCGACGGGGAATTATTGGAAAAGCGTGAATTTCCGCCTTGACCCGGCAGAGGGGCATGGCTATTTTCCGCCCACTTCGCGACGGGCAATCCCGACGTGACCAATTGGACTGCCTAAAAAGTGGCATGCATGACCCGGCTTTGGCCCGGTCCTCTGGCTTTCTGCCGCAGTGGGCGCAACTTGCGTCGGCGTGCGGCATTCCGTGTTGCCTCCTTGGCCCGCTGAGGTTGGGGCGGGAACGCGGCTACGACGATGACGAGACACGAGACGAGAATAGGGTAGGCACAGATGCCGACGATCCAACAGCTGATCCGGAAGCCCCGGCAGCCGAAAGTGAAAAGAAGCAAGGCGGTGCATCTGGAGGCCTGTCCCCAGAAGCGCGGCGTCTGCACGCGCGTCTACACCACGACGCCGAAGAAGCCGAACTCGGCGCTGCGCAAGGTGGCGAAGGTCCGGCTGACCAATGGCTACGAGGTGATCAGCTATATCCCTGGCGAGGGCCACAACCTGCAGGAGCACTCGGTGGTGCTGATCCGCGGCGGCCGCGTCAAGGACCTTCCTGGCGTGCGCTACCACATACTGCGCGGCGTGCTCGACACCCAGGGCGTCAAGGACCGCAGGCAGCGCCGTTCGAAATACGGCGCCAAGCGTCCGAAGTAAGGAGACAGGTCGATGTCGCGACGTCACCAGGCCGAGAGGCGCGAGATTCTGCCGGACGCAAAGTTCGGCGACCGCGTGCTGACCAAATTCATGAACAATCTGATGCACGACGGCAAGAAGTCGGTTGCCGAGGGCATCGTCTACGGCGCGCTGGGCCGCGTCGAGGAGAAGATGAAGCGTCTGCCGGTGGAAGTGTTCCACGAGGCGCTGGACAACATCAAACCCTCGGTCGAGGTGCGCTCGCGCCGCGTCGGCGGCGCCACCTACCAGGTGCCGGTCGAGGTTCGGCCCGAGCGCCGCGAGGCACTGGCCATCCGCTGGCTGATCACCGCCGCGCGGAACCGCAACGAGAACACCATGGAGGAGCGCCTCGCCGGCGAGCTGCTGGATGCCGCGAACAATCGCGGAACCGCGGTGAAGAAGCGCGAGGACACCCACAAGATGGCCGACGCCAACAAGGCGTTCAGCCATTACCGATGGTAACGCAGAACTACTGACTTCGAGGACACCACGATGGCCCGCGACTACTCGCTCCAGCGCTACCGGAATTTCGGGATCATGGCGCATATCGATGCAGGCAAGACCACCTGCACCGAGCGGATTCTGTTCTATACCGGCAAGTCCCACAAGATCGGCGAGGTGCATGACGGCGCCGCGACGATGGACTGGATGGAGCAGGAGCAGGAGCGCGGGATCACCATCACCTCGGCCGCGACCACCACTTTCTGGTTCCGCACCGAGGACGGCGAGACCCCGAACGGCGGCTACGGCGATACGCCGGACGAGGCACGGTTCCGCTTCAACATCATCGACACCCCGGGCCACGTCGACTTCACCATCGAGGTCGAGCGTTCGCTCGCCGTGCTCGACGGTGCGGTGTGCCTCCTGGACGCCAATGCCGGTGTCGAGCCGCAGACCGAGACCGTCTGGCGCCAGGCCGACCGCTACAAGGTTCCGCGCATCGTCTTCGTCAACAAGATGGACAAGACGGGCGCCGACTTCTTCAACTGCGTGAAGATGATCAAGGACCGCACCGGCGCCACGCCGCTGCCGATCCAGATGCCGATCGGCGCCGAGAACGAGCTCGAGGGCGTGATCAGCCTGATCACCATGCAGGAGTGGGTGTGGCAGGGCGAGGACCTCGGCGCCAAGTGGATCACCCGCGACATCCGCCCCGAACTGCGCGAGCAGGCCGAGAAGATGCGTTCCGAGATGGTCGAGTTGGCCGTCGAGCAGGATGACGAGGCCATGGAGGCCTATCTCGAGGGCGACGAGCCCGATGTCGAGACCCTGCGTCGCCTGATCCGCAAGGGCACGCTCAGCCTGTCCTTCGTGCCGATCCTTTGCGGCTCGGCCTTCAAGAACAAGGGCGTGCAGCCGCTGCTGAACGCGGTCATCGACTATCTGCCGGGTCCCCTCGATGTCCCCGCCTACGTGGGCTTCAAGCCGGGCGACGAGACCGAGACCCGCAACATCGAGCGTCACGCCGGCGACGACCAGCCCTTTGCCGGGCTGGCGTTCAAGATCATGAACGACCCGTTCATGGGCACGCTGACCTTCACCCGGATCTATTCGGGCCAGCTGAAGAAGGCCGACCAGATCCTGAACTCGACCAAGGGCCGCCGCGAGCGCGTCGGCCGCATGGTGATGATGCACGCCAACAAGCAGGAGGAGATCACCGAAGCCTTCTCCGGCGACATCATCGCGCTGGCCGGGCTGAAGGAGACCACCACCGGCGACACGCTGTGCGACATCGCCAAGCCGGTCGTCCTGGAAACCATGACCTTCCCGGAGCCGGTCATCGAGATCGCGGTCGAGCCGAAGTCGAAGGCGGACCAGGAGAAGATGAGCCACGGGCTGGCGCGGCTCGCCGCCGAGGACCCGTCCTTCCGGGTCTCGACCGATCAGGAATCGGGCCAGACCATCATGAAGGGCATGGGCGAGCTGCATCTCGACATCCTGATCGACCGCCTGAAGCGCGAGTTCAAGGTCGAGGCGAATATCGGCGCACCGCAGGTGGCCTATCGCGAGACCATCAGCCGGCTG
>DATHZU010000550.1:0-9147 GCA_035458445.1 Thermohalobaculum sp.
GCGTGGGCGCCAGCCCCGCCGCGCCGACGATGGCCGACATCACCCAGTCCGCCGGCCGCGAGGCCGCCTCGGCCAGCGCCTCCGGCCCGGCCGCCGCCTCGACGCCGCTTCCGGCCAGCGCCGCGCGCAGGTCGGCCAGCCGGCGCGGATCGGCGGTCACCGCCACCTCGGCCCGCAGGCGCCGCGCCGCGTCGGCCAGCCCCGCGACGTTGCCGTTGCCGGTCACCGCGACGGTCTGGAAATTGCCGACGCCCAGCGTCTCGATCACCGACAGCGTGCTAGCGCCGATCGAGCCGGTCACGCCCAGGATGCTGATCCGCCGCCGTGTCATGCGTCCAACCGAGTCATTGCCTCACCAGATAAACACCCAATCGCCGCGCAGCCAAGTCACCAGCCCCACGGCAATCGCCGCCGCGATCAGCCCGTCGAAGCGATCCAGCGCACCGCCATGCCCGGGCAGGATGTTGCCCGCATCCTTCACATCGAAATGGCGTTTCAGGGCGGACTCGGCAAGGTCACCCGCCTGCGAGACCACCGCCACCCCGGCGGAGGCGGCGCAGATAGTCGCGACCCCGGTCGCCGGGATGAAGGCCCAGCCGAAGAGGGCACCCGACAGCACCGCCAGCGTTACGCCGCCCACCGACCCCGCCCAGGTCTTCTTCGGGCTGACCCGCGGCCACAGCTTCGGCCCGCCGATCATCCGCCCGGCGAAATAGCCGCCGATATCGGCCGCGGCCACCGCCACCAGCAGCCACAGCGCGGTCCGGAAGCCGTGATCGACGCCAAATCGCAGCGACAGCAGGGCCAGCCCCGCGCCGCCGAGATACAAGCCGCCCAGCAGGCTCCAGCCCGCCGCGGCGCGCCGGTTCGCCGCGAGGTCGAGAACCGCCGCGACCGCCAGGCCCAGCGAGAGCACCGCGAACCCCATCTGCACCGACCAGATATAGGCCGCCACGCCCGCCGCGACCGCGCCGACCATCGGCACCGCCGAGACACTGCACGGCCCGCCCCCATGCAGCGTCACCGAGCGCCATTCCCAGGCCATCGCCCCGCAGGCAACCGCGACCAGCGCCACTGTCCAGTAGCCGCCCAGGTAGAGCAGGGTTATCCCCGCCGCCGCCGCGGCAGCCGCCGACAGGATCCGGGTCCGGAGGTCGGCGAAGCGCCGCGACGGTGGGGGCTGGCCCGCGGCGCTCATCGTCCCGATCCGCGTCTCAGCCGCTCGCCGCGAGCGCACCGAAGCGCCGTTCGCGGTTTCCGTAATTCGCGATGACCTCGGCGAACTTCTCGGCCGAGAAGTCGGGCCAGCACTCGTCGACGAAGGCGAATTCCGCATAGGCCGCCTGCCACAGCAGGAAGTTCGAGACCCGCTGCTCGCCCGAGGTGCGGATCACCAGGTCCGGGTCGGGCATGCCCGCGGTATCCAGCACCGCCGAGATCCCCGCCTCGTCGATCTCGTCCGGCTGCAGGCGCCCCGCGGCAACCTCGGCGGCAATGCGCTGCGCCGCCATCACGATCTCCTTGCGCGAGCCGTAGTTCAGCGCCACCTGGACGGTCAGCGTCGAGTTGTGGCTGGTGCGCGCCTCCATCTGCCCCATCACCCGTTGCAGGTCCTTCGGCAGCCCGGTGCGGTCGCCGATGAAGCGCACCCGCACCTCGGCGCGGTCCAGCTCGTCGACCTCGCGGATGATGTAGCGCTTGAACAGCCGCATCAGCACCGAGACCTCATAGTCCGGACGCCGCCAGTTCTCGGTCGAGAAGGCGAACAGCGTCAGGTTTTCGATCCCCAGCCCGCCGGCCGCCTTGATGATCTCGCGCACCCGGTCGACGCCGCGGTGATGCCCATGAGTCCGGGGTTTCCCCCGGCGCTGCGCCCAGCGCCCATTGCCGTCCATGATGATCGCGACATGCCGGGGCGCGTGACGCCCGTCCGCAGAATCTTGTTTGCTCAAGGTCTTTCCCCTGCTCTCGCCGCCTGCTTCCGCCTCGCTTCGGACCGATTCCCGTTTCTGGGCCTGCCTCATGGTCCGTATCGGAAGTCAGACCTGCATGATCTCTTCCTGCTTCGCTGCCAGGGCCGCGTCGACATTCTTGATCGCCTGGTCCGTCAGCTCCTGGATCTCGTCGTGGTAGATCTTCTGTTCGTCCTCGGACATGCCGGCTGTGCTGGCCTTCTTGATCTGGTCCATACCATCGCGCCGAACGTTGCGAATCGCAACCCTGGCGCCTTCCGCATACTGCCCGGCAACTTTGGTCAATTCGCGGCGGCGTTCCTCGTTCAGCTCCGGGATCGGGATGCGCATCAGCGTCCCCTCGACCACCGGGTTGATCCCCAGGCTCGACGACCGCAGCGCCTTCTCCACCGCGCCGATCAGCGAGCGGTCCCAGACGCTGACGGTGATCATCCGCGGCTCGGGCACGTTGATCGTGGCGCACTGGTTCAGCGGCATCGTGGTCCCGTAGGCATCGACATGGACCGGGTCCAGCATCGCCGACGAGGCGCGCCCGGTCCGCAGCGAGGCGAATTCCGTCTTCACCGCCGCCAATGCGCCATCCATCCGGCGCTGCAGATCGTCAAGATCGATTTCAAGCTCGTCCGTCGACATCACTCTGTTCCCACAGTCTCAACCACACCTCACGCGGTCGGCCCGACCACAGTATAGCGGCCTTCGCCAAACAGGACACGCATCATCGCACCATCCTCCTTCAGCGAGAAAACCACAATCGGCAGGTTGTTGTCACGCGCAAGTGCAACCGCCGAGGCATCCATTACTTTCAGGTTCTGGGTCAGCACGTCATCGAAACTAATTCTTTCGTAACGGACCGCGGCGGGATTCAGTCTCGGATCGCTGTCGTAGACGCCATCGACCTGGGTACCCTTGAAGATCGCGTCGCAATGCATCTCCATGGCCCTCAGGGTCGCCGCGGTGTCGGTCGTGAAGTAGGGGTTGCCTGTTCCGGCGGCGAAGATCACCACCCTGCCCTTCTCCAGATGCCGCACCGCGCGCCGCCGGATATAGGGCTCGCAAACCGTGTCCATGGGGATTGCCGACAACACCCGCGTATGGATCCCCAGCGCCTCCAGCGAGGCCTGCATCCCCAGCGCGTTCATGACGGTGGCCAGCATGCCCATGTAGTCGGCCTGCGACCGCTCCATCCCCTGCGCCGCGACCGAAAGCCCGCGGAAGATGTTGCCGCCGCCGATGACCATGCAGATCTGGATGCCGCGCTCGTGCGCCTTCTGCACCTCGCCGGCGATCCGCGCCACCGTGGGCGGGTGCAGGCCGAAGCCCTGATCGCCCATCAGCGCCTCGCCGGAGATCTTCAGCAGGACCCGGTGATACAGAGGATTGTCGCGGGTTTCATCCTTGGCTTCCGGCATCGCGCGACTCCCTGCCCGTTGAATTTGGCGCAAAATGTCGGAAACCGAGTGTGGATGCAAGCGCGGCGGGTCCCCGCCGCGACTTCGGCAAATGCGCGTAGTCCCGCTACTTCTTGGGCTCACCCGGCTCGTAGCTCAATCCGGTCAGCGGAACGGGAATTACCCAGCTTTGCCCGGTCTGCGGATCGATGGAACGCAACGAAAGCTCGGCCACATCGAAGGCTGGCCATGACTTCGGCGGCAGGAAGAACACGACCCCGGTCGCGGTGTCCCCGCGCCTCAGCTCCGATGAAGCCAACGCCTTCGATTCATAATCGTCGATTCGTGCCGTGCGCGCCTTGTCCTCCGCGCTGGATGCCGCGAGGACGCCGATAATCCCAAAGGCAATTCCTGCCCCGATGACACTGCCCTCCTCGCCGACCTTTGTCGCGACCTTCGTCGCGCCGCTCGGCGCAAGGGCGCGTCCGTCAGGCAAGGTCAGGGCGGCGTCCGATGGCCGGACCAGCACCGCGGACTCTCGCCTGTTCTCGATGAACACCTGCAAGGCGATCACATCCGATTTATCGAGATCGGCGTCGAACATCGCTTCCTGCTCTTTGGGGTCGGCGTAAGGGTTCGCACCGACGAAGACGCCGTCCCCGCCGACCAGCGTGAACTCGCTTTTGCTCGGGACCACCGCTGACGATGGTTCGTAGGACGCGCAAGCGCTCGTTATCACGGCGACGGCCAATGTCGCAAAAACCTTCCAACTCAACATACTCTACCTCCTGGCTCGATGCCTGTTAGGCTTCACCCACTGTCCCGCAGCCATTTCGAAACCTCGGGATTCTTGTCCGTCTCTTCGATGAACTTCCGCATTGCGTCTTCGATGGCGAGGTTTGCCGCCTCTCCGGGCCAGCGGGTATATTCGAAACCCATCTTGCCCCGCTGTGCCCCGGAGCCCTCAAGCCGCCACGAGGCGACCGGCACCCCGTTGCGCGCGTAAAGCGTCAGCCGGTAGGCGATATCCGCGGTATACGTCGATGTCTTGAGCAGGGGGATGGCGAAACCGAAATCCTCGATCCGCGCCTCGAGCACGGCATCCACATCCGAGGCGCCCGAGACAAGGGGTGGCAGCCCGTCGACGACAGTCGTCCGCCGGAAGGTGCGCGAGGCGGCATTCTCGATCGCCCGCGCGCTGGCCGGGCCAAGAGAGAATTTCCAGGTGTCGCCGTGGCGGCTTTCCGCCCAGTTGGTCTCGCGGGTTTCTTCCGAGATATAGACGCCGATGAACCGTTCGATCTTTGTGCTTCGTTCGGCTGTGATCTGTGGGTTGACAGGCACGTTCATGCTGCAGCCTGCCAGCGCGATCAACGCCACGAGTAAAGCCGGCAGCAAGCGTCCCGATCGCCATTGCCATGCAATCATTCCGCTTCTCCCTAGATAACTGAAATCACAACGATACCCCCGTTAACCAAAGTTAACGCCCGGTATGCCCTGAATGTCCAGCCGCGCCGGCCCGACCGCGACACGATGCCTCGCGGGAAAATCCTGCCGTCTCTGCGCTTTGCCGCAGGCCAGCGCGCTGTGCAGGAGAACCTGACCGAGGGTTATCGGTAGGAGATTTCGTCGCGCAGGCCCGGCCGCCGCATCCAGCCGAAATAGGCGGCCCGCATCCGGCTGGCCACCGGCCCGGGCGCACCGTTCGAGAACACCCGGTCATCGACCCGCGTCACCGGCACCGCGCCGCCGGCGCTGGTGGACAGGAACACCTCGTCGGCCTCCAGCAATTCCTCCAGCGGCAGGAACCGCTCTTCGGTCGCCAGCCCCTCCTCGGCGCAGATGTCCAGCATGGTCTTCCGGGTGATCCCGTGCAGCACCCCGCGCTCGGGCGTCACCACCCGCCCGTCCCTGACCGCGAAGACATTGAAGCCCGGCCCTTCGGTCACATTGTTCGCATGGTCCAGCAGCAACACGGTCTCGAAACCCCGGTCCTTGGCCTCGAACAGCCCCTGGGTCAGGTCGCCCCAGTGATAGTTCTTGGCGCGCGGGTTGACGCTGTCCTCGGGGATGCGCCGCACCTCCTTGGCGATCCAGACGCTGGCCCCCGCCTCGGCGACCTCGGGCTTGACCACATGCACGTAGGGCACGCACCAGGCATAGAAATGGTTGGCGCATAGGCGCGGGTCGCGGTTGCCGGGCACCAGCGGCACGCCCCGGCTGGCGACCATGGCCACATAGGCCGCGCGCAGGCCCGACCGCGCGACCATGGCATGGAGCGCCGAGCGTATCTCCCCGCGCCCCATCCCCACATCCAGCCGCAGCGAGGCCATCGAGGCCTCGAACCGGTCCAGATAGTCCGGCAGCCGGAAGAACCCGCCCTCCCAGACCGGCACCACGTCATAGGTGATGTCCGACCGCGTCACCCCCCAGTCGGTGACGCCGATCGTCGCCTCGGCGATGGGGACGACCTCGCCCTTCATCCAGGCGGCGCCCTTGGACCAGTCGGTCATGGCAGACCCCCTCCCTGACCCTCCCCCCAGCGGGGAGAGGGGACGGGCCGCGAATGGATGGCGTGCGGCATTGCAAGGCACGCAGCGCAGTCCCCTCCCCCCGCTGGGGGGAGGGCTAGGGAGGGGGCCCGAACACCGCGCCTCACGGCACCACCTCAGACGTACCCCTTCGCCCGCCTTCTGATGCGCCCGCGCTAGGCAATGATCGTGGTGTCCCGGTCGATCGGCCCGTCATGGCCGGAGATTTCTCGCGACACCGCGCAGAGCGCCATCCAGATGTCCGACCGATTCCCCGAGCCCGAGACCTCGCGCAGCCGCGCGAAATTCCGCCCCATCGCTCGGCGGACCAGATCGCCGAGCGTCACGATCCGCTCATCCAGTCTGGAGGGCACGAACTCGAACAGGGGCCGGGCCAGCCAAGCGACCGGCCAGATCAACAGCCACAGCAGACCCTCGATCCCCGCGATATGACAGTAGACCCAGGCAAGGATTGGCGGTCCCAAAACCAAAAACGTGCCGAGGGTCCAGGCCGCCCAGCCAATCGGCCCGTACCAGTGAAGCAGGCCGAAATTGAGCCCCGTCCGGTCGTGCATCGCCCTGCACCATTCCTTGTCGGTCAGGTTCCCCTTGACCGCGGATATCGGCGTCGAGGGACGGACACGGCCCGCGCCGCTCGCGTCTCGCAGCGCCCGGAACGCCCGCGCGCTCAGGCAGACCGAGCCCGGACCGGAAGGCGACGCCGCGAGGACCAGGTCAAAAAGCTCGCCGACCGTGCTGATTCCATTGAGATCTTCGTCCCGCAGTTTGATGCCGAAACTATGCTCGACCTCCCTGACATAATCGATCTCGTCGCCGTCCCCATCAAGATTGAGCGTGTTCATCAGGCGCCTCCTTGTGGCGCGAGACTACCACGCTGTCGGGCGCCCGTCACGGCACCACCTCCCCCGGCGCCATCCCCAGATGCAGCTCGCTCCCCTCGTGGGGATGCGCCCGCGCCAGCGCCTCGTCGAACTCGATCCCCAGCCCGGGCTCCGCCGAGGGGATGATATGGCCGTCCTCCCAGCGGACACCCTTGACGAGTGCCCCGTGGAACCCGTCGAAACGCTCGATCGACTCGAGGATCAGGAAGTTCGGGATGCAGGCGGCCAGCTGGATGTTCGCGGCCCCCTCGACCGGGCCGCAATACAGATGCGGCGCCATCTGGGCGTAGTGCGCCTCGGCCATGGCGGCGATCTTCTTGGCCTCCAGGATGCCGCCGACCCGCCCCAGCGCCGGTTGCAGGATCGAGGCGGCGCCGCAGGCCAGCACCCGGGCGAACTCGTACTTGGTCACCAGCCGCTCGCCGGTGGCGACGGGTATCGAGGTGGCGCGCGCCACCTCGGCCATCTGCTCGGGCATCTCGGCGGGGGTCGGCTCCTCGAACCACAGGGGCTCGTAGGGCTCGATCCGCCGCGCCAGCCGCCTGGCGCCCGAGACGGTGAACTGCCCATGGGTCCCGAACAGCAAATCCGCCCTGTTTCCAACCGCTTGCCGCAGTTTCCTGCAGAACTCCTCGGACCGCTCCAGATCCTCCATCCGGGGCTGGTGCCCGTCATAGACGGTGTAGGGTCCCGCCGGGTCGAACTTCAGCGCGTTGAACCCCATGGCCAGGTAGTCCAATGCCCGTTCCGCCGCGATGTCCGGGTCGTTGTAGACGTTGCGCGGGCTGGGCGCGTGGGCGTCGCCCTCGGCCGGGTACATGTAGGTATAGGTGCGGATGCGCTCGCGGCACTTGCCGCCCAGCAGGTTGTAGACCGGCTGCCCCGCCGCCTTGCCCACGATGTCCCAGCAGGCGATCTCGAGCCCCGACAGCACCCCCACCAGCGAGGCGTCGGGCCGCGCCGTGTATCCCGAGCCGTAGGTCAGCCGCCACAGATGCTCGATCCGGTGCGGGTCGGCGCCCTCGAAATGCCGCGCGAAGACATCGCGCACCATGTCGGCCACCACATGCGGCCCGAAGGTGGCGGCATAGACCTCGCCGACCCCGGTGATCCCGTCATCGGTGGTCAGCTTCACGATGATGAAGTACCGCCCCCCCTTGCGCGGCGGCGGGTTGCCGACGACGAAGACCTCGCAATCCGTCAGTTTCATGGCGTCTCTCCGTGCCGCCGCCCGATCCAGCGCCATTGTTCGGGCGATTCGGGGCGAAATGCACCCCCTTCGGCGACGTTGCCGTCGTTTTTGGCCGAATAACGCGAAAGGCCCGCCCCGGTTCCCCGGAGCGGGCCTTCGATCTGTCGCCGTGCGGGGGCCTCAGCCGCCAATGGTCTTGGCCACCTCGGCGGCGAAGTCTTCCTTTTCCCTCTCGATCCCCTCGCCCACGGCCAGGCGGACGAAGCCGGTCACGGTCACCGGGGCGCCGATGCCCGCCTCGGCTTCCTTCACCGCCTTCTCGACGGTCAGGTCCGGGTTGATCACGAAGGCCTGCTTCAGAAGGCAGACCTCCTGGTAGAACTTGTTCATGCGCCCGACGATCATCTTCTCGATCACCGCCTCGGGCTTGCCGGACTCGCGCGCCTGCTCGGTCAGCACCTGCTTCTCGCGGGCCACCAGCGCCGGATCGAGATCGGCCTCGCCCAGCGAGGCCGGGCTGGTCGCCGCCACATGCATGGCGATCTGCTTGCCCAGCGCCTCGACCGCCGCCTTGTCGCCGGCCGAGTTCAGCCCCACCAGCACGCCGATCTTGCCCATGCCGGGGGCGGCGGCGTTGTGGATGTAGCTCGCCACCACGTCGGCCTCGAGCCGGGCCGAGCGGCGCAGGCTCATGTTCTCGCCGATGGTGGCGACGGCCTCGGTGACGGTCTCGGCCACGGTCTTGCCGCCCAGCGGGGCGGCCTTGACCGCCTCCACATCGCCCGAAACCCCCAGCGCCGCCTGGGCGATCGCCGCGACCATCTCCTGGAACTGCGGGTTGCGGGCCACGAAGTCGGTCTCCGAGTTCACCTCGACCGCCACGCCCGTACCGCCCTTGACGGCGACACCCACCAGCCCCTCGGCGGCGGTGCGGCTGGATTTCTTGTCGGCCTTGGCCAGACCCTTGACCCGCAGCAGATCGACCGCCGCCTCCATGTCGCCGTCGGTCTCGGTCAGCGCCTTCTTGGCGTCCATCATGCCTGCGCCGGTCTTGTCGCGCAGTTCCTTCACCATGCTCGCGGTGATCGCCATCGCTCATTCTCCATATCTTTGCCCGCGCCAGGACCTTGGGCCAGTTGCCCGGCAGCGGGACTTTTCTGT
>DATHZU010000551.1:0-9808 GCA_035458445.1 Thermohalobaculum sp.
ACCCGGAAGGCCAGAACCCCGACCCCGAGCACATCGCCGACCCGTCAAAGGACCAGCAACAAAGCTCCCCAAAACCAAACCCAACCCCACCGCCCGAAATTACCCGTGTTTCGCAGAGAAATCCATTTGGGGGGAGGGACAGGGAGGGGGTCTGCGGCGGTGCCGCCTGGAAAAGACCTGAAAGTGAACCCGCCCATGCGCCATCTGTCCCCCGCCGACGTCAAGCCGTTGCTGACCGACGGCGCCGAGATCGCCTTTCTCGACATCCGTGAATATGGCCAGTACGGCGAGGGACATCCGTTCTTCTCGGTCAACCTGCCCTACAGCCGGCTCGAACTGCTGGCGCCCGTGCTGATGCCCCGCAGAACCGTGCGCGCGGTGCTGTTCGACGACGGCGACGGCGTGGCCGAGAAGGCCGCGGCCCGGCTGGGCGAACTCGGCTACACCAACCTGACCATCATGGCGGGCGGCGCCCCGGCCTGGGCTGCGGCGGGCTACACGCTGTTCAAGGGCGTCAACCTGCCCTCCAAGACCTTCGGCGAACTGGTCGAGCACCAGATGCATACCCCGTCGATCTCGGCCCAGGAGTTGAAGGCGCTGCAGGACGCGGGCACGGACCTCGTCCTGCTCGATGGCCGCACGCCCCAGGAATACCGCAAGATGACCATCCCCGGCGCCCGCTGCTGCCCCAATGCCGAGCTTGGCTACCGGCTGCCGGCGCTCGGCCTCGGCCCCGGGACGCGCCTGGTGGTCAACTGCGCCGGGCGCACGCGCTCGATCATCGGCGCGCAGACGCTGCGCAATCTCGGCCACGACGCGGTGGCGCTGCGCAACGGCACCCAGGGCTGGGCGCTGGCGGGCTTCGACCTGGCCAACGGCATCACCCCGCAGGCTTTGCCGGTGCCCGACCGCGCCGCGGCACGCCGGACCGCCCGCGACCTGATCGCCCGGGCCGGGATCGGCCTCATCGACGCGGCGGCGCTCGCCCGCCAGCGCGCGGATGAAAACCGCACCCACTACCTGTTCGATGTGCGCACCGCCGAGGAATTCGCCGCCGGCCATCACCCCGACGCGGTCCACGCCCCCGGCGGGCAGCTGGTCCAGGCGACCGACCAATGGGTGGCCGTGCGCAATGCGC
Source organism: Thermohalobaculum sp. (assembly GCA_035458445.1). Classification (GTDB taxonomy): domain Bacteria; phylum Pseudomonadota; class Alphaproteobacteria; order Rhodobacterales; family Rhodobacteraceae; genus Thermohalobaculum. The sequence goes on from DATHZU010000551.1 coordinate 1,139, forward strand.
AGATCGTGCTCTCGGACGACACCGGGCTGCGCGCCGCCACCACGGCGCTTTGGCTGCGCGGCATGGGGCACCGGGTGGCGATCCTCGACGCCGATGCGTCGCTGGAGGCCGTGCCGCCGGCCGCCGCCGATCCCGCCCCGGCGCTGCGCCGGATATCCCCCGCCGAGGCCGCCGTCCGCATCGCGTCCGGCGCCGCGCCGATCGACCTCTCGCCGTCGATGGACCACCGCAGGGCCCATATCGCCGGGGCGGTCTGGTCGATCCGCCCGCGGCTGGGCGCGCTCGATCTCGGCGGCGCCACCGAGATCCTGCTGACCGCCCGCGACCCCACCGCCGCTGGGCTCGCTGCGCGCGACCTCGGTGAGACGCACAGAGTACCGGTCGCGCTGATCGAGGGCGGCCCGGACGACTGGCGCGCCGCCGGGCTGACGGTCGTGGCGACCCCCCACAGCCCGCCCGACGCCGCCTGCATCGACTACCTGTTCTTCGTCCATGATCGCCATGACGGCAACATGGCCGCCGCGCAGGCCTATCTCGACTGGGAAACCGGCCTCGTGGATCAGCTGGACGATCAGGAACGCGCCGTGCTCGACCCGGCGTCATCCCTGCCCGGGTCCTGACCAGGCCTCACCCTCGGTTCACCGGTGCTGCCAGCGCCTCCCTCCCCTTGTGGGGAGGGGTGGGGAGGGGGGTGCCGCCTACCCCGCGTGCTTCTTCCGGGCCAGCGCGGCGCCGGCGCCCAGCGCCGCCAGCTTGCCCTCGGCCACCCGGCGCGGCAGGGGCGCCATGCCGCAATTGGTGCAGGGCAGCAGCCGCTCCTTGTCGACGAAGCCCAGCGCCGCGTCGATGGTGGCCAGAACCTGTTCAGGGGTCTCGACCGCCTCGGTGGCGACATCGATGACGCCGACCATGACCTCCTTGTCCTTCAGCAGCCCGATCAGCGACAGTGGCACCTTCGAATTGGCGCATTCCAGCGAGACCTGGGCGATCCTCGAGGCGTTGATCGGCGGGAATATTGCCTCGTATTGCCGCCACTCCGAGCCCAGCGTCTCCTTCCAGTCGATGTTCGCCTTGATGCCGTAGCCATAGCAGATATGGACCGCGGTCTTGCACTTCAGCCCCTGCGCCGCGCGCTCCAGCGCCGCCACGCCCCAGTCGTTGACGTCGTCCATGAAGGCGTTGAAGGCCGGCTCGTCGAACTGGATCAGGTCGGCGCCCAGCGCCTCGAGCTCGCGCGCCTCCTGGTTCAGGATCTCGGCGAAGGCCATCGCCATGTCGGCCCGGCGCCCGTAATGGGCATCCGCAATGGTGTCGCAGATGGTCATCGGGCCGGGCAGGGTGCATTTCAGGCCCTTGGATGCGTGGGCGCGGGTGAACCTCACTTCGTCGCTGTGGACGGGCTTCGGCCGCGAGACCGGGCCGGTCACGGTCGGCACGTCGACCACGTAGCGGTTGTCGCGGATGCCCATCCTGGTCTTCTTCTGCCAGTCGATGCCCTGGATATGCTCCAGGAATCCGTGGACGAAATGGGTGCGGAACTGCTCGCCATCGGTGACGATGTCGATCCCGGCATCCTCCTGCAGCTTGATCCACAACAGCGCCGCGTCGCGCTTGCCCTGGTCGAGTTCGGCGCCCTCCAGCCGCCAGGGCGCCCACAGCTTCTCGGGTTCCGCCAGCCAGGCAGGTTTCGGCAGGCTTCCGGCAACGGTCGTGGTGAACATGCGCTATCCCTCCGCAGCATCGGCTGTGCCGATGATACCGGAATCGCAAGCCTTAACCAGAGGCCAATGCCTCCGCGCGCGGATCATCCCGGCTGGCAGAAACGCAACCGATGACCGATCGACTATCGTGGTCCACCCGGACGGAGCATATCGAATTGGAAAGCGGGCGCCGGGCGGATCGCGCACCCGCATGGGCTAATACCAGGCGTCCTCCATCCCGGCCTTCCGCCGCGCCACGAAGTCCTGCAGCGCCTCGTCGATGCCTGGGTCGATCGCGGGCGCCTCGTAGCTGGCCAGCATTTCGTTCCAGCGCTCATAGGCGCGGCGCTCGGTGTCCTTCGAGCCCTTCTCCTCCCACTGCTCGCAGCTTTCGCTGTCCGACATGGTGGCGTCGTAGAAGGCGGTCTCGTAATTGGCGAAGGTATGCGCCGAGCCGAGGAAGTGCCCCGCCGGCGCCACATCCGCGTAGGCGTCGCGTCCGATGGCGTTGTTGTCGGTGGCCATTCCCCGCAGCAGGGCGGCATAGCCGCCCAGCCGGTCGGCATCGATGATCAGCTTCTCGTAGCCGGTGCACAGCGCCCCCTCCAGCCATCCCGCCGAATGCAGGATGAAGTTGGCGCCGCCCAGAACCGACGAGAACATCGAATCCGCGCTTTCGGCGGCCGCCTGGGCATCGGCGATCTTCGAGGCGGTCAGCGCGCCGCCACAGCGCAGCGGCACCCCCAGCCGCCGCGCCAGTTGGCCGATCACCAGATGGGCCATCACCGGCTCGGGCATGCCGAAGGTGGGCGCCCCGGATTTCAGGCTCATCGACGACAGGAACGGGCCCAGGACGAACGGCGCGCCCGGCCGGACCAACTGGCTGTAGGCGCCGCAGACCATGCCCTCGGCCAGCGCCTGGGCGATCGAGGCCGCGGTCGAGACCGGCCCCATGGCCCCGGCCAGGATGAAGGGGGCCACGATGATCCCCTGCCCGGCGCCGCAATAGACCTGGATCGCCTCGGTCACCACCTTGTCGACCAGCAGCGGCGAGTTGGTGTTGACGTTTCCCATGATCACGCAACGCTCGTTGATGTCGCCGTGCAGAATGCGGGCCATCGCGACCGAATCCGCGGCCCGGCTCTTCTCGACGATGGCCCCCAGATGCGGTTTGTCGGTCCAGCGCATATGGGCATAGAGCATGTCCAGATGGCGCTTGTTCACCGGCACGTCGCAGGGCTCGCAGGTGACGAAGCCGGAATGATGCAGATGCGGCAGCATGTAGGTCAGCTTCACCAGCCGGGTGAGATCGGCGATCGAGCCGTAGCGCCGCCCGCCCTCCAGATCGCGCACGAAGGGGGCGCCGTAGATCGGCGCGAAGACCGTGTTGCGCCCGCCGATCCGGACGGTCCGCTCCGGGTTGCGGGCGTGCTGGGTGAATTCGGCCGGCGCCGTCCGGCACAGCTCCCTTGCCATGCCCTTCGGCAGCCGCACCCGGGTGCCCTTCACATCCGCCCCGGCCTGGCGCCAGGTCTCCAGCGCCGCCGGGTCCTCGCGGAATTCGAGGCCGATCTCCTGGATCAGCCAGTCGGCCTGGTCCTCGATCCGGCTCAGACCCTCCTCGCCCAGGAACTCGTAGAACGGAATCTCGCGGCGGAGGTAAGCCGGCGCTGCGGCCGCGCTGCGGGTCCGCCGCTCGGACCGCGCCCGCCGGCGCGGCGACTCGGTAAGGGTTTCGGCCATCCTGTCCTCCCGGAGTCGAGATTAGCTCTGGACACATGTGTCAAGTACGCCGAAAGCGGCATTTTCGCAATGGATTTCGCCATCTCCGCCGGCCTCATCGCCGGACTGCCCCAAAATAGAATCCCGCCCCCCCGAACCCGATCAGCAACAGCGGCACCAGCGCCTCGGCCAGCAGGCCGAGCAGCGGCGCCCCCGGCTCGACGACCGCCTCGGCCGGATCGTCGGGGTTGTAGCGTACATCGACCGCCTGCCCGCTGCTATAGACCCGGTGCAGCGGCCGCAGATAGGGTGTGCGGATGAAGGCGGCGCGCGAGCTCAGATACTCCTGCCCCGACACGGTGTAGCGGTATTCGAAGCGCTTCAGCCTGCTCTTGCCGCGCCGCTTCTGGGCGCGCAGGATCTCGCCCTCGGCGGTCGGCCAGGCCTGGCTCTGCAGGCCGCGCCGGGTGTCGCCGATGCTGTCGGCCGCCGCGATCAGTCCGAACAGGACGAACGCGCCGCAGACTGCCGCCAGTATCGCTGTCCTCCCGGCCATGATCGCCCTCCCTGCGCCTCGCCCGGCAGCAGTCTGGCGCGCCGATGCGAATGCGCGGTTCACAGTGCCGTGAAGATGCGCCATAGTTCCGGCGGCAGACAATCAATGGGGAGAAAATTCATGGCTGCAAAGATCGGTTTCGGCTCCGTCAAGCTCGACAAGCCCGGCAGAGGCCGGATCTACAATTCCATCGTCGAGACCATCGGCAATACGCCCCTCGTCCGCATCCCCCACCTGTCGGCGAAGGAGGGTGCCAACGCGGATCTCTGCCTGAAGCTCGAATTCTTCAATCCGATTGCCAGCGTCAAGGACCGCATCGGCGTCGCCATGATCCTCGACCTCGAGGACCGCGGCGAGATCAGCCCCGGCTGGACCCTGATCGAGCCGACCTCGGGCAACACCGGCATCGGGCTCGCCTTCGCGGGCGCGGCGCGGGGCTACAAGGTGGTGCTGACGATGCCCGACTCGATGTCGATCGAGCGGCGCAAGATGCTGGCGTTCCTGGGCGCCGAGCTGCACCTGACCCCGCGCGCCGAGGGGATCAAGGGCGCCATCGCCAAGGCCGAGGAACTGCTGGCCACCATCCCCAACTCGATCATGCCCAGCCAGTTCACCAACCCTGCCAACCCGGAGATCCACCGCCGCACCACCGCCGAGGAGATCTGGACCGACACCGGCGGCGAGGTCGACGCCATCGTCTGCGGCATCGGAACGGGGGGCACCTTCACCGGCTGCGCCTCGGTGCTGAAGCCCCGGCGTCCGGGCCTGAAGATGGTGGCGGTCGAGCCCGAGCTCAGCCCGGTGCTGTCGGGCGGCGAGCACTCGCCTCACGTCATCCAGGGAATCGGCGCCGGTTTCATCCCGGACGTCATGGACACCGATCTGATCGACGAGATCGTGCAGGTCTCGAACGACAACGCGGTCCAGACCGCCCGGGCGGCGGGCATGGGCGACGGAATCCCGATCGGCATTTCCGGCGGCGCCATCACCTGGGCCGCTCTGCAGATCGCCAGGCGTCCCGAGATGCGCGGCAAGCGCGTGGTCGCGGTGATCCCCGGCTTCGCCGAGCGCTACGTCTCGACGGTCCTGTTCGAGGGCCTGTGCGGCGAGTAGGCCTCCCGGCCCATCGTCTGCAGCAACCCGTAGGGTGGGCTCAGCGAGCCCACCATCCTCGCGGGACCGCCGGCGAACGGTGGGCTCTGCGAGCCCACCCTACGGGCCGCCGATCCGAGGGCGGCTCAGGTCTCCGCCCCGGGCTCCTCCTCCACCGCCGGGCGGAACACGAAGCGCCGGTACACGTATCCGGCCCCGATCAGCACCAGCCCCAGCCCCAGGAACGAGGCGACGCGGTAGAGGCCGGTCAGGTCTGCCATGTCGTATAGGAACACCTTGGCCACCGCGACGCCCAGCACCGTCAGCGAGGCGTAGCGCACCACCGGTGCGTCGCGCCTGATCCCCAGCGCCAGCAGCGCCAGCGCATAGGCGATCCACACCGCCGAGTAGGCATAGACCTCGGCGTCGCTGGCGCGGCGCTCCCAGCTTTGCGAGATCACGTCGCCCCAGAAGGCGTGCCGCACCTCCAGCGAGAGATAGACGAACACCAGCACCCCGGCGCCCCCCAGCAGCGCGCTCCGCACCTGGTCCGGCAGGTCGATCCGCCGGTCGGCGGCGATCCACCAGAACAGGACCGCAGGCACCAGATAGGCCAGCCCCAGCAGGTTCACCAGCGGCAGCGTCCCGACCGCATGGGCGACGAAAAGCGGGTTCTCGGACAGCAGCGCCCCCAGGCCCACCTGCAATGCCGCCAGGCCAAGCAGGATGCGTCCGCCATAGAAGGCGGATTTCGAGCGCTCCCCGATCTCGCGGCGCATCAGCACCGCCGCCACCACCAGCCACCAGGCCGTCTGCACCGCCTGGTCGAACAGGTCATAGGGCGGCTGCCACAGCGTGCCCGCGGTCCAGGCGCGCAGCTGCAGCGTGACTGTCAGCAGGGCGAAGGCCAGCCCGCCCGCCTCGCAGAACGCGGCCAGCGGGTCGGTGCGGGCGTCGCCGAACCGGCGCGAGGCCAGCAGGAAGGCGGCCGCGGGCAGGCCGTAGCCGTAGATCACCCAGGTGAACAGGTTGCCGCCGCCGCGGTGATAATCCAGGATCGCCGGATTCATCACCAGCCGCACCAGCACCACGCCCGCCACCAGATAGGCGATGGTCCTCAGATGCTGCACAGGCAGCCGGGTCCAGATCAGCGCCAGCGCCAGCAACTCGGCCGACAGCGCCACTGTCAGCCAGGCGTCGCGCAGCACGCAGGTGAAGGCCAGTGCCAGCGCCGCGGTGCAGCCCGCGGCGTAGAGCGCCAATGGCTCGTCGCGCTTCTCCATGCCGGTGAAGCGGTGCACCACCGACGCGGCGCCCAGTTGCAGCGCGGCCAGCGCGGCGGCCAGCAGGCCCCAGTCGATGCTCAGCGAAAAGCCGCCGATGCGCCAGTAGACCACCGTGAACAGGAACAGCGGGACGCCCGCCGACAGCGCCGCCCAGACCGCCGGCGTCGCCGCACGGCCCAGCGCCAGAAGCCCGCCAATGCCGTAGAGCGCCGAGAACCCCAGCGCCGCGCGGGCGAAGATCAGGAACTCCGCCGGCATGGCGATCGGCCCGAAGGTGTCGCCCCAGTTCTGGATGTTATGGCGCGCCAGTTCCGGCGGAATGGTCAGGGCCCCCGGCTCGGGCCACAGCAGGAAGGCAACCGCCATCACGCCGGCGCCGGCGACCCCCAGGCTCTCGAAGGCGGCGCGGCGGATGCCGAGCACCATCGCCATGCCCGCATAGAGGCCCAGGAACACGAAGGCCGCCTCGTTGAAGTTGCTAAGCTGCGCCAGGATCACCAGCACCGCGCCCATGGCGACGAACCCCATGCCTGAGGTGTCGGCGATCATCGCTCCCAGCCAGGCGGTGGCGGGGGTATCCGGGCGCTTGACGGGGAAGCCGACCGAGAGCAGCGCAAACGAGGCGGCGGTGGCCACCGCATAGAGGCTCAGCACCCCCTGGTCGGCGATGGACCAGACCTCGAAGAACCAGATCAGCGGCCAGCCCAGCGACCCGGCGATGGTCGCGACCGACAGGAACGGCCATTTGCGGAACACCATCACCGCCAGGCAGCCGGTGGTCAGCGCGAAGACATACAGGAACACCGGCACCGGCGCCGGGCTCTGCGATTCCAGCAGCGCCGGCATCGCATAGCCGCCGGCCAGCCCCAGCAGCGCCACGAACCAGCCCTGCCTGAGCGCCAGCACCAGCCCGGCGAAACCGACCGCCCCCAGCCCGGCAAAGGCCATCTCGCGGCCGATCAGCCCGAACAGCCCATGCGCCGCGTAGACGCTGGCATAGAGCGCGAACAGCCCCGCCGCGGTCAGCGCCGGGGGAACGTAGTCGGGGCTGACGGCGCGGGCCAGGCCGGGGATCGGATGGCGGAATGTCCACTCGCCCCCGGCGATCAGCGCCGCGCCTAGCGCCAGGCCCAGCACCACGCGGGGCAGCGGCCCCAGCCAGCCCTGCTCGATGGCGTAGGAGAACAGGAACACCGCGCTTAAGCCCACGGCCAGTGCGCCCAGCCAGACCATCCAGCGGGCGGTCAGCGCGTGCTCGACGGTTTCAGCGCGGCTGCGCAGCGGCTCGGCAGGCGCCAGCTCGGGCGGTTCTGCGGGCGCGGCAGGCGGCACCTCGCCGGTCGCTGTCTCGTCGGTGACGCGGGCCGCGATCGGCGGTGCCTCGGCCTCGGGCGGCTCAGTCTCCGCTTCCTCCGGTTCGGGCGCAGCCTCCGCCTCCGGTGCGGCTTTCGCTTCCGGCGCCGCCTCGGGCGGCGGGGGTTCCTCCGCGCCCCGCTCAGGCAGGGGCGGCGGGCGGCTCGGCGCCTCGCTCTCCGTCATGCGCCGCAGCATCCGCTCGGCCGCGTCCAGCCGCGCCGCCAGCATGTCGATCCGGTTTCTCAGGCCGCTGTTCTGTATCACCGCGACGATCGCGATGACCGGCCCGGCGAGGACCAGCAGTGCCAGCATGATAAAAAACGAATCCATATCCGATCATCCCACAATTTCCCGCACCGGGCCAAAGATACTCATGCCGTACCGGCAATCCATCGGGCTTGACTGTCCTGCGCCTGTCCGGCGTCACCCATCCGTCGCGCGCGCGCCCCGCCCGCGCAGCATCCGCCCCATCACCAGCGGCGTGAACAGCATCGGGATCTGGTAGAACCCCACATACAGCGTGAACAGCGGGTCCGGCGGCAGCGCGGCCAGGTAGGTGGCGACATTGCGGTTGCCCCACATCAGCCCCGCTGCCCCGGCCAGCGCCGGATCGGCGGCGTTCGACATGCCCTTTGCCACCAGCGCCTGCGCCCCCCAGTTCGCTGCCAGAACCAGCGCCAGCGTGGCCAGGGCGAACCCCGGATTCGCCTCCACCATGGCCCAGAATCCGTCGAACAGCGGGATGACGAACAGCACCAGCACCACGGTCGAGACCCCGTCGAAGGCCGCCCCATGGCGCAAGATCCGCTCCGGCCCGGCGACCCGGCGCAGGATCAGCGCCAGAACCGTGCCGCCGGCGATCATCGCCGCCACCCGCAGCGCCAGGTCAAAGGTGTCGATCGGAACCGCCTCGCCCAGCAGCGCCTTGATCACCACCGGACCGACGAAGGGCGTGACC
>DATHZU010000552.1:0-2080 GCA_035458445.1 Thermohalobaculum sp.
GGGTCGGCACGCCATAGGGCCGCAGCGCCTCGAGGGCGGTCGCGACCATGCCGGGCGCCGCCTTCCTGCGGCCCTCGGCGGGATAGCCGACGATCTCGCCGAGCTTGGCCTCGCGGGCTTCGGGATCGAACCCGCCGAGCGCAGTCCGGCGCATGAACGAGTCCCGGGCGATCACCTTGCAGGCCTCGAGATCGGCGCCGGGATGGAACAGCCCATGCGCAACACCGTCCTCGACGGCGTTGCCGGCGATCATGGCGAGGCTCGGCCGGCCTCTCTCGCCGAACAGGTACTGGACCACCCAGAGCGACAGGTTGCTGCGGGCCAGATTGAGGCTCGATGCCGACAGGTGATCGATGCCGTGGGTCTTGAACGGGTTCATGGCCCCACCTTCCCCGCGGCCGTGCTGTCGCGAACCTGCTCGGCCTCGTAGGCCTCTATGTCCTCGAGGCGATAGACCACCCGGCCGCCGATCTTGAGGAACCGCGGGCCTTCGCCGAGCCAGCGCCAGCGCTCCAAGGTCCGCGGGCTCAGGCTCCACCGCCGGGAAAGCTCGACCTGGTTCAGGTGCCTGACCACTGTCACACCGTTGATACCCGTCACCGCTTCCTCCTCGCGGTGGCTTTCCTGCCGTTGGCCCTGTCGGTCTCCTCGATGAAGGCGAGGATGCGATCGGCGGTCGCCAGCGTCGGCGAGCGCCCACGGCGGAGATTGAGCATCAAAGAGGGGTCGCCTGCGGCCTGGCGCCCGAACTCGGTGGGCTTGAACCCGGTGCGCGCGAGGAACTCCTCGACGGTGGCGTGGAACTGTTCGGTGAGTGTCTTCATGATAGGAATATTCAAAACAATCATTTCCTATTGCGTCAATTGGAAAAGATTGTTAATTTCCTATCTTTGTGCCCCAGTCACATAGGAGACCCCTCATGGATCTCGACCCGGTGCGTCTCAAGGTCCTCAAGCTGATCAAGGACCGCGACACCGACCTCAAGAACGCCTCGATCGCGATCGGCCGTAATGCGGCCTATCTGCACCAGTTCGTCTATCGCGGCACGCCCAAGGTGCTGTCCGAGGACGATCGCGCGGCCCTCGCCGATCACCTCGGCTGCGAGTCCGACGAACTCCGGCACAAAAAGGCGCCGCAACGGAAGCCACGCAAGAAGGCAGAGCCGCGCGAGAACGTCGTGCGGCCGAGTTCTCCCTCCGCCCCGCCCGAGGGCTACATGGCGGTTCCCGAGATCGACGTCCGGGCGTCGGCCGGTCCGGGAGCGCTGAACGAGGGGTTCGAGGAGACCAAGGAGATGTGGTTCTTCCCCGACCCGGTCATCCGCCACGAGTTTCGCGCCCGGCCGGCGGATCTCCGCATGATCACCATCGATGGCGATTCGATGGAGCCGCTGCTGTCCACCGGCGACCGCATCCTGATCGACGTCAGCCAGCGCGTGCCGGTGCCGCCCGGGATCTTCGTCATCTGGGACGGCATGGGGCTGGTCGCCAAGCGGATCGAGCACGAACCCAACTCGGAGCCGCCCAAGGTGGTCATCAAGTCGGTGAACCCGGAATACGAAACCTACGAACGCGACGCCGAGGAAGTCCACATCATCGGGCGCGTCGTCTGGACGGCGAGGCGGCTATGAGCAAGGGATCTAAAGTCCGGTTTGGCGTCCTGATCGGCCTTGTCCTGGCCGTTCCCGCCGAAACGGTGATGGCCGACGACGCCGGCGACATGCAGCCGATCAGTCACTTCTCCATCGACAGGACCGAGGTGACCATCGGGCAATTCTCCCGATTCGCCGCCGCGACGGGTTTTGTGACGAAGGCCGAGCGCTCTGGCGGCGGCCTGGTCTATGCCGCGGGTTGGGAGCAGAAAGCGGGCTGGACCTGGCGTGCGCCCTATGGGCGGCCGGGCCAGGACGACGAGCCGGCGGTGCACGTCACTTTCGACGAGGCGCAGGCCTATTGCCGCTGGGCAGGCAAGCGCCTGCCGAGCGAACAGGAGTGGATCGAGGCCGCCTATACCGAGCGGCGCCCGGCGCCACCGCCGCCTTTCGAGCGTGGCCGAACCTATCCCTATCCGACGGGCGACA
>DATHZU010000553.1:0-6707 GCA_035458445.1 Thermohalobaculum sp.
AGGCGCGGCGCATGGCAAGTTCAGTGTTATTCGCCTGATCGCCGATCGCATCGGCGAAGCCCACCAGCAGCACCTCGTTGCCGACGAACTCGCCGGCCTCGAGCCGCTTGGCGAACTCCTCGAGGTTGCGGACCGAGTCGACGTCCAACGTGCTCGAGCCGAAGCGGAAGCGGAACGAGATGCTCAGGCGATCGGCGCCGCGCAGCTCGCGCATCATTTCCTTGTACTGCGCGCCGTTGAAGTCCGGCTCGACGGCGGCGGTATGGATCAACGCCATGCCCATGTCCTCCAGGCGCTCGCGCTCGAGATCGCGGTCGACGAAGCCGGCCTTCTTGATGAAGGGCTGCGCCTCCTGGGTCAGCGTCCAGTCCAGGAAGTCCTGGGCCACCGGATGCATGTCGCCGGGCCGGCGATACAGATAGATGCGGCGCGACAGGGTGTAGCCCTCGATCTTCATCCGGAAGTCCGACGGCGGCGACAGCAGCCCGCAGGACTCGCGAATCTCGAGCCGGCGAACCGGGTTCGCGATGGCCAGCCAGCGGCCGACATAACCGATGCCGCCGCGGTCGGCGATGACCGAGTCGATCATGTCCTGGTAATCCTTCCACCGGGTCACGCTCGCGGTCTCGTCGCGGCCGTTGGGCCGGACCATGGCGTCGAGGAACACCGCCCGGTCGCCCGAGCTCTCGCCGAACGAATTGACCTTGATCGGTATGTTCCCGCCGCCGAATTCCAGCCAGTTCGTCACTTCGCCCGAGTAGATCCGGGCCAGGTCCTCGGTGCTGAGGTTTCGCACCGGGTTGTCCGGGTTGGTGATCACCGAAATGCCATCCAGGCCGAGGACGATTTCGTTCGCGGTGTCGCGCAGGTCGGGCACGCCCATCGGTGCCAGCTTCGTCACATCGCTGTCCTTCATGCGTCGGTCGGCCATGCCGATATCGGCGACCTTCTCTCCCAGCGCCGGGAAGGCCGAGCCCGAGCCCCGCGTCTGCAGGTCGATCTCTGCCAGCAGCGTGCCGTCAGAATTGGTCAGCCGGACGATGCGCTCGGCTTTTTCCGGTGTGGTGACCAACTCGTAGGTCGCCCCCACATGTGCCGCATAACCCTCGAGAAGGGTAGGGATCAGCACGGTTCCGACTGTCCGCGAACCGTAGATTCCAAATTTCGGACCTCGCGGCTTCGGCGGAGCGACAGGGCATACCAGGCCGACGCAATCGACCTTATCCGCTTCGATCTCCAGCACGCCGACCCCGGCCACATCCAGCACGTAGATGTCACCCGAGGCGCTGACCAGGTTTCCGGTCAGCGAGATCGAACCGTCCTTGGATTTCAGAGAGACCGGGGCCTTGATCTGTGCCACTCCAGGCGTGGACCACAGCGCCGCGATCGCAAGACAGGCCACCAACTTGCGGGAGCACAGCCCCCACGCACTTCGCCCCAAGAAACGCATAACGCCACTCCTACACACGCACACACGCACTGTCCCGAACGCAGGCTCGACTTACTGGGAAAATGTCAGAACTTACGCGAGACTTACTAAAGCGCGACATTTATCTAAGAACAGGGCGCAAAGGCGCCCCTTTTATGGCAAAACCGTGGCGCGCCCACAATATCGTTAATAAAACGTTAACGCATCTTGTGCTCGCGCCCGCCGCGCAGGAACCTTCGGCCCGCGCGGCGCCGATCGCGAATCAGGCCTTGCCGCGATAGATGTCCATCAGCTTGTTCAGCATCTGGATCGCCTCGTCGCGGGGGCGCTGGAAGGTGTTGCGGCCGATGATCGAGCCGTTGCCGCCGCCGTCGCGGATGGCGCGGGCGTCGTCATAGACCGAGCTCTCGCCCTTCTTGGCGCCGCCCGAGAATACCACGATGCGCCGGCCGTTGAAGGCCGCCTGCATGCAGTGGCGCACCCGCGCCGCCTGGCTGGCAATGTCGATCTTCTGGGCCTCGTAGACTTTCTTGGCCTCGCCCAGTTCCAAGTGGTCGGTCGAGAGCTTGATCTTGATGATGTGGGCACCAAGAAGGGCCGCGATCTGAGCGGCATAGGCCGCGATGTCGATGGCGGTCTCGCCGTCCTTGGTCAGCGCTTCGCCGCGCGGGTAGGACCAGATCACGGTTGCCAGCCCCGCCGCCGCCGCTTCGTTGCGCATCTCGGCGATCTCCTCGAACATGTCGAGGCCTGCGGCCGAGCCGGGATAGACGGTGAAGCCGATGGCGGCGCAGCCCAGACGCAGCGCATCGTCCACCGACGCGGTGATCGCCTGGTCCTTGAACGCTTCGGCGGGGATCAGGGAATTCGCCGAATTGACCTTGAGGATCGTTGGGATCTGCCCGGCGAAGGTGTCCGCACCGGCCTCGAGCATCCCCAAAGGCGCGGCATAGGCGTTCAGGCCGGCGTCGATCGCCAACTGGTAGTGGTAATGCGGGTCATAGGCGGGCGGGTTCGGGGCGAAGGACCGGGCCGGCCCGTGCTCGAAGCCCTGGTCGACCGGCAGGATGATCACCTTGCCGGTACCGCCAAGCTTGCCGTTCATGAGAATCTGGCACAGCTTTCCCTTCACGCCCGGATTGTCGGATTCGTAATTCGAGAGGATCTTCTGGACGGCTCTGGTGGCTCGCATGGCGGGGTTCCTTTGGCGCTGGAATGTCCTTGCGAGCGGGTTATATGCCCTCGGGTCGCGCGGTCAAGCCCGGCGGTCCGTCGACGGCCGTGCGCCTTGGGCCGCCGGATCGCCGGCGACGCTCTGCGTGAAGTCTGACGCGCCGTATCCCGGCACCAGAACGTCAGCCGGGCTGTTGGCGATCTCGGTGCATGTTTCCTGAAACCCTCGCCCAATCAAGCCTTTCCGTCCCAGGGGCGATTGCGCTGTCGCTGGTTTTCAAAAGTGCGCGCAGGAACGGCGAATGTTCGCCAAATCGAAAAAGCCAGAACTTGTGTCGAAAATACACCAATTCCGCGAGTTCTTGGGCGCGATCGCAAGCGGCGACCGTTCCGCTTTTGCCCTATCTCGGAAGACGCGGTATTAACGACTGAGCTTTTCCTGTGAAAACTGACGATGAGGCAGGTGCGATGAGTGGAGTTAAGTCTGCCGCGGTAATCGGCGCGGCATTGATGGTTGCGGCGTCTGGTGCGAATGCCGCGCCGTTCGAATTTGCTGGTCTCTATATCGGCGCGCATGCGGGCTACACCGAAATGGAGTCCGAGGTCGATTCCAGCTCGAACACGGACGGTGGCGCCATTGGCGGCTTCCAGGCGGGGTACAATTTCGTCGACGGGAACTTGATGTATGGTCTCGAAACCGACATCAGCCTGACCAGCGCCAACCCGGACGGTCGCTGCTTCGCCTTCCTGAAGGGGGACGGCAGCTGCGATTTCAGCGTGGGACCGCTGTCTTCTCTGCGCGCGCGGGCCGGTTATGCGAGCGGCGATCTGCTGGTCTACGGCACGGGCGGCGTTGCTGCCGGCCACTATAAGTTGGACGTCGACGCGAATTTCGGTCCGCCGATCGACATCCTCAGGACCTTCGGCAAGTTCGGCTGGACCGCTGGCGCGGGCCTCGAATACATGCTGGGCGACATGATCTCGGTGAAGCTGGAGTACCGTTACACCCAGTTCTTCGAAGCCGACTTCAACAGCAATATCGGCGGCGAGCACGAAGTAGACCTGAACTACCACACCATCATGACCGGTGTGAACTGGCACTTCTGACGGCTGCGACCTTCGCGGGCGGGTTTTCGGGGGAAAACCAGGGGGCGGCCCGGTGGGCCGCCCTTCGCCGTTTCAGGCGCCTTCCAGCGCCGCGACGCCGGGCAGGATCTTGCCCTCGAGCCACTCCAGGAAGGCGCCGCCGGCGGTCGAGACGTAGCTGAACCGCGCCGCCGCGCCAGAGGCGTTGAGTGCCGCCACCGTGTCGCCGCCGCCTGCAACAGACAACAGCCGTCCCGCCGCCGTCAGATCGGCCGCTGCCAGGGCCGCCGCGTCGGTCGCCGCGTTGAAGGGTTCGATCTCGAAGGCGCCAAGCGGGCCATTCCAGACCAGCGTCTTCGCCCGGGCGAAGCGGGCCACGATATCGGAAATCGATGCTGGGCCGGTGTCCAGGATCATCGCGTCCGCCGGGCAGGCGTCCGCGGCGACGACTTCGCTGGCGGCGCCGGCCTTGAACTCGCGCGCCACCACCACGTCCGTGGGCAGCACGATCTCGCAGCCCGCCGCCGCGGCCTTGGCCATGATCTCGCGCGCGGTCCCGGCCAGGTCGTGCTCGCACAGTGACTTGCCCACATCGATCCCCTTGGCGGCCAGGAATGTGTTGGCCATGCCGCCGCCGATGACGATCTGGTCGACCTTGGCGATCAGGTTGCCCAAGAGGTCCAGCTTGGTCGAGACCTTGGCACCTCCGACCACGGCGATCACCGGGTGCTCGGGCTGGGCCAGCGCCTTCTCCAGCGCCTCCAGTTCCTTCTGCATCAGCCGCCCCGCCGCCGACGGCAGCAGCCGCGCCACGCCCTCGGTCGAGGCATGGGCGCGATGCGCGGCCGAGAAGGCGTCGTTCACATAGACATCGCCGCATGAGGCCAGGAAAGCGGCCATGCGCGGGTCATTCGCCTCCTCCATCGGGGTGAAGCGGGTGTTCTCGACCAGCACCGTCTCGCCCGGCTCCGGGTCGCGGGGTCGCTCGGCGAAGCTGACCTTCGAGCCCAGCAGCGCCTGCAACGGCGCCGCCAGCGGCTCAAGCGACATGGAGGGGTCCGGCTTGCCCTTCGGCCGCCCGAAATGCGCCAGCAGGATCGGCCGCCCTCCCGCCGCGAGGATGTCCTTCACGGTGGGCACGATCGCCCGCATCCGGGTGTCGTCGGTTACCTGGCCGTCACGCATCGGCACGTTGATGTCCACCCGCACCAGCACGCGCTTGCCCGCGAGGTCGAGGTCGTCGAGGGTCTTGTAGGTCATGGCAGTTTCCACCGGCAAAAGCGAAAGGGGCGGCGTATTCGCCGCCCCGTTCGGTCAGATCAGCGCGCCCATCGCCACGGCGGTGTCGCTCATGCGGTTCGAGAAGCCCCACTCGTTGTCGTACCAGGTCAGGATACGGCACAGCGTGCCTTCCATTACCTTTGTCTGGTCCATGTGAAACACCGAGGAATGGCTGTCGTGGTTGAAGTCCGACGAAACCAGCGGCTCGTCGGTGAAGCCCAGCACGCCCTTCAGCTCCTGCCCGGCGGCGGCGCGGATGGCGTCGTTGATCTCGGCGACCGAGGTCTCACGCTTGGCGACGAACTTGAAGTCCACCACCGAGACGTTCGGGGTGGGAACCCGGATCGAGACGCCATCGAGCTTTCCGTTCAGTTCCGGCAGCACCAGGCCCACGGCCTTGGCGGCGCCGGTCGAGGTCGGGATCATCGACATCGCCGCCGCGCGGGCGCGGTAGAGGTCCTTGTGCATGGTGTCCAGCGTCGGCTGGTCGCCGGTATAGCTGTGGATCGTGGTCATGAAGCCCTTGTCGATGCCGATGGCGCGGTGAAGCACATAGGCGACCGGGGCGAGGCAGTTGGTGGTGCAGGAGGCGTTCGAGACCACGGTGTCGGCAGCCGTAAGGGCGCCGTGGTTCACTCCATAGACGATGGTCTTGTCGGCGCCGCCCGCGGGGGCCGAGACCAGCACGCGCTTCGAGCCGTTCTTCAGGTGGATGCTGGCCTTCTCCTTGTCGGCGAAGATGCCGGTGCATTCCAGCGCGATATCCACATCGCCCCAGGGCAGCTCGGCGGGGTTGCGGATCGCGGTCACCCGGATCGGGCCGCGGCCCACATCGATGGTGTCGCCATCGACTTTCACGGTACCGGGGAAGCGCCCATGGACCGAATCGTAACGCATCAGATGGGCATTCGTCTCGACCGGACCCAGGTCGTTGATCGCCATCACCTGGATGTCGGTCCGGCCCGACTCGATGATCGCGCGCAGCACGTTGCGCCCGATGCGCCCGAAGCCGTTGATTGCCACCTTCACTGCCATCTCTGCTCTCCTCGATCTCTGTGTGTGAGGCGGACCCGGCCCGCCACCTGGAATGCTTCGGGGCGCTTATACAACCCGGTGGGACGGAATCAATCGGCGGCGGGGCGGCCGGGGCGATCTATCGCGGTTCGCGGATGAAATTTCCGCCGATTCCCCACCGGCCCTTCCTGATTGATCGTGCAGCGCCTCTCCCTCACTCGAACTCCACCGCCCCGATATAAGGCAGGTTCCGGTTCCGCTGCGCATAGTCGATGCCGTAGCCGACGACGAACTCGTCCGGGATCTCGAAGCCGATCCATTTCGCCCGGATCTCGACCTCTCGGCGCGAGGGCTTCGACAGCAGGGCGCAGACCTCCAGCCGGGCGGGCTTGTGGGTCGCCAGCAGCCGCAGCACGTGCTTCAGGGTGTGGCCTGTATCGACGATGTCCTCGACCACCAGCACGTCGCGACCCGCGATGGGCGAGCGCAGGTCCTTGAGGATGCGCACCTCGCGCGAGCTTTCGGTCGAGTCGCCGTAGGAGGATGCCTCGATGAAGTCCACCTCGACCGGCACGTCCAGCCGGCGCACCAGATCGGCGATGAATATGAACGAGCCGCGCAGCAGGCCCACCACCACCAGCTTCCCGGTATCGGCGTAATGGGCGTTGACCTCGGCTGCCAGCTCGTCCAGGCGCTGGGCGATCCGGTCGGCATCGATCATGGT
>DATHZU010000554.1:0-10610 GCA_035458445.1 Thermohalobaculum sp.
ACCAAGCCTGCGGCCCGGGTTCATGCTTGGTGGACGGGCGGGGAGGCGGGGCGGGCGGCGGAACGAGGAAACCCGATGACCGAACTGACCCCCCGCGAGATCGTGTCCGAGCTCGACCGCTTCATCATCGGCCAGGCGGCCGCCAAGCGCGCCGTCGCCGTGGCGCTGCGCTCGCGCTGGCGCCGCCGCCAGGTCGAGCCGCAGATGCGGGACGAGATCTACCCCAAGAACATCCTGATGATCGGCCCCACCGGGGTCGGCAAGACCGAGATTTCCCGCCGCCTGGCCAAGCTCGCCAACGCCCCCTTCGTCAAGGTCGAGGCCACCAAGTTCACCGAGGTCGGCTATGTGGGCCGCGACGTCGACCAGATCGTCCGCGACCTCGTGGAGGGCGCCATCGTGATGGTCCGCGCCGCCAAGCGCGAGGAATACACCGCCGCCGCCCACAAGGGCGCCGAGGAGCGGGTCGTCACCGCGCTGGTCGGCGAATCCGCCTCCGAGACCACCCGCAACGCTTTCCGCAAGAAACTCCGCTCCGGCGAGCTCGACGACACCGAGATCGAGGTCGAGGTCGCCGACACCGCCCCCGCCTTCCCGATGATGGAGATGCCGGGCGGCCCCGGCGGCGGCCAGATGGGGATGATGAATCTGGGCGACATCTTCGGCAAGGCCTTCGGGCAACGCACCAAGCGGCGCAAGTGCACCGTCAAGGACAGCTATGAATTGCTGATCGCCGAGGAGGCCGACAAGCTGATCGACGACGAGGCGATCCAGCGCGAGGCGCTGGAGGCGGTCGAGCAGAACGGCATCGTGTTCCTGGACGAGATCGACAAGGTCTGCGCCCGGTCCGACGTGAAGGGTGCCGATGTCAGCCGCGAGGGCGTCCAGCGCGACCTGCTGCCGCTGATCGAGGGCACCACGGTCGCCACCAAGTACGGGCCGGTGCAGACCGACCACATCCTGTTCATCGCGTCGGGCGCCTTCCACATCGCCAAGCCCTCGGACCTGCTGCCCGAACTGCAGGGCCGCCTGCCGATCCGGGTGGAACTGCGGGCGCTCACCGAGGCCGACTTCGTGCGCATCCTGACCGAGACCGACAACGCCCTGACCCGGCAATACACCGCGCTCCTGGCCACCGAGGGCGTCGAGGTCACCTTCGCCGAGACCGGCGTCGCCGCCATCGCCCGCATCGCCGCCGAGGTCAACGCCCAGGTCGAGAACATCGGCGCGAGAAGGCTTTATACGGTGATCGAGCGGGTCTTCGAGGAGCTGAGCTTCACCGCCCCCGACCGCGGCGGCGAGAAAGTGGTGGTCGACGAGGCGATGGTCGAGGCCTCGCTGGGGGATCTGGCTAGGGTGACGGATGTTAGTCGGTATGTGTTGTGAGGGGAAAGGTATTGCTAGAATAAGAGCCGCGACTGGGCGAACCAGTCGCGGCAAGTTAGCTTCGTGGATTCAAATTTAGGCGTACTGGGTCAACTGCCAGGTTACTGCACTGCCACTGTATGGCGGCATTGTATTCCCCTTAGCAATCGGAGCGGTGGTGGTCGGGTACCCGATCACCTTCCAGACTCCGCTTTCCGGACACTTTGTACCCGTCTTTGCTGTGGTCCCCAGCGGGGTGCGTGTAGTCATGGCAAACCTCCTTGGCTGCCGTTTCAGGAAACGGAAGCGCAAAGAGCTTGTGAGGTTCGATATGCGCTTCCTACGACATCGCGTCGCTAGCGGAATTGTCCATCGATTCGCTCCCCGCGTCAATCCCTCTGGCTCAAATGGGGGGGACCCGCAAGATATTGCGGTCAAATCTATATAGCCTGAGATAACGGGATTGCCGGGTGAAACGGTCAATATCTTGTGTTTCAAAGATAAAAGGCCCCCCGTTTCCGGAGGGCCCTCGTTCGAGATGCAGCGCATATCGAACCTCACAAAGTAATTAGAATCCCGCTTCCGGTGATTCGCAAGAGTCGAAAATACAACACCGTTAAGGCACTGATTATAAAATCAAATCTGCTTTCTGTTGCTTCTACGGCACATGGCGAACAACTTGTCTCAGCCGCTCTATTAGCCGATCTCAATGCGTGTTCGTACCGGTACAGCCAGCCGGCGATCGCTAGTTGCTTCACAACGACCCCAGATGATCCCGCAGCGCATCCGCCGTCAGGGTCAGCCCCGCCCTCTCCATGTCCAAGAACAACACTTCCGGTGTCTTCCCCGGGCGCCTGAACCGCTCGCGCATCCGCCGGATCGCCGGAACCGCCGCCGCCACGCGCAGGTCGATGGTGTCGGCGATGAAGGCGTCGGCGCCCTTCGCCTCCAGGTCCAGCGGGCGCAGCACGTCCTCTGGGAAATCGCGCAGGTTGTCGGTGACGATGATCGAGGCGCGGGTCTTCACCGCTGCGGCCAGGACATGGCGGTCGTCCGGGTCGGGAAGGCCAGCGAACCCCGCCTCCAGATGCTCGTACCCGGTCACCAGCGCATCCTCGAAGGCCTGCGCCATCGCTCCCCGTGCCCGGGCGGCTTTCGCCTCCGCATCTTCGGCTCCCTTGGCCAGCAACTGCTTCCCAATCGCGCGCTCGGTTTCGCCGAGTATTCGTGCCGACCAGCGGGGACGAAAGAATTCCGCCTCGGCCAGCGTCAGCAGCAGGTTACGCTTCAGCGGGCTGGCCAGCACGCAGGCATCCAGAAGCGCGGTGAAGCGGTTGGCGAACACGGGCTCAGATCAATTCGGCGTCAATCTCGGCGAGTTCTTCCAGCGCTCTGGCCCGGGTCTCGTCGCGCTTGCGCTTGTAGGCGAACAGGTCCTCGGCCCGGATGCGCCGGTGCCGTCCGACCAGTGTGAATCCGATCTCGCCTTTCTCCAACAGCCCGATCAGGTATGGGCGCGAGACATTCAGGATATCGGCGGCCTGCTGGGTGGTCAGCATCTGACCAACCGGCACCAGGGTCACCGCATCGCCGCGGCCGACATGGCGCAACAGGTCCAGCAGCAGCGCCGACAGGGCCGGGCTCAGCACGATGTCGCTTGTCTTGCCGCCGTCCTCGGCGATCTTCAGCCGGGTATCCGCGTCGGTGGCCATGCGCGCGGCGAGGATACGGCGTAGCTGATTGGCGGACTCCTGCTCGCGCTCCGACGGCAGGCGGCCGCCGAAGGGCTCGGCACTGGCTGGTATGGTCATGGCTTTGTCTCCCTTGGCGATACAAAATGTAGCACTATTCGCAATAAACGCAACAGACGAAATATTCGTAACTAATGGAAATCTCGCTCGAAACCCCTCTCTCACACCCCATCTCAAACCCCCATTTTTCAAAATTCCAATGATCCCAACGCCTTGACCCCCTTCTCATCGTGAGAAGGCTTGCGCGGGGCCGTGAGAGCTCAAGCAAGTAGGGTGGGTGCCAACCCACCACTCCATACACCTTGAATCCGGTCGGCGGTGGGTTTCACCCACCCTACTATTCGAAAACCCTTTGACCCCAACACCTTACCTCCCTGCTCAAGCTTGAGCAGGCCGCCCCGGCCCGCCGACCGGGCGCCCCCGCCCCTCACTCCACCGCCTCG
This sequence comes from Thermohalobaculum sp., assembly GCA_035458445.1. Classification (GTDB taxonomy): domain Bacteria; phylum Pseudomonadota; class Alphaproteobacteria; order Rhodobacterales; family Rhodobacteraceae; genus Thermohalobaculum. The sequence continues at coordinate 3,560 of DATHZU010000554.1, forward strand.
CTGTTCGCCACCCCCTCGGCCCCCAGGAACACCGCCAGGATGCGCGCCGGGGCCGGGCCGTCGTTGCGGCCGTTATGGGGGGTCCCGATGGCCTCCATCAGCGCCTCGCCCCGGCGGTAGGTGCGGGTTCCAGCGTCGCCATAGTCCACGGTCAGCTCGCCCTCCAGCATCCAGCCGAACAGCGGCACCGGGTGGGTGTGCCAGCCGGTCTCGGCGCCCGGCAACAGGGACACGATCACCGCGGTGACCTGCGGCGTCCCGCCGGGCCAGGCAATCGGCTGGCCCAGCACGGTCTCACCGGTCTCCAGCACCGGCTCCACCGTGGCCACAGGCGCCGGGCCGGGCGCGCAGGCCGTGCAGGCGGCCGCCAGCAGCAGGGCCATCAGGGCAAACCGGGTCGGGCGCATCGGCGGGTCCTCCACTGTCTCGGTGGCGCCAGTCTAGGCCGGATCGCGGCGCGAGGGAATCGCCCCGCCTCCCGCCGTCAGTCCCCCGCTCCCTCTCTCACACCCCTTCTCACACCCCATTTTTCGGAAACCCAATGATTCCAACATCTTGACCCCCTTCTCATCGTGAGAAGGCTTGCGCAGGCCTGTGAGAGGGCTAGGATCGGCCCCGATATCCGGCACCCGGGAGCCCCCATGACCGCCCTCTACATCGATGCCGATGCCTGCCCGGTGCGGGCCGAGGCCCTGCGGGTCGCCTCCCGCCACGGGCTCCGGGTCTTCGTGGTCTCGAACGGCGGCATTCGCCCGGACCCCGACCCCCTGGTGGAAACCGTGATCGTGCCCGAAGGCCCCGACGCCGCCGACAAGTGGATCGCCGACCGGGCGGGCAAGGGCGACATCTGCGTCACCGCGGACGTGCCGCTGGCCGCCCGCTGCATCGAGGCCGGCGCCCGCGCCATCCGCCCCAACGGCGAGGCCTTCACCGAGGCCAATATCGGCAACGTGCTGGCCATGCGCGACCTGATGGCGGACCTGCGCGCCGCCAACCCCCTCGGCATGGGCGGCGGCGCGAAACCTTTCGCCAAGGCCGACCGCTCGCGCTTCCTCGACGCGCTGGAGCGGATGGTGCGCGCCGCGATGAAGGCCTAACGCGGGGCGAGGGCCGCCAGCGCCACCACCGCCAGCATCGACACCGCCATGGCGATGTTGATCGCCGACTGGATCCGCGGCGGCAGATCGAGGCGGCGCAGCGTCACCCCGGCGGCCAGCCAGACCAGGTGGATCGGCACCCAGATGGCGTTCATGATCAGGAACTTCAGCGCGATCTCGGCAACCGGGCTGTCCGGCATGAAGGCAAAGCCGGAAAAGAACGCCGTGTTCACCGCATAGGCCTTCGGGTTGATCGCCTGCAGCGCCAGCCCGTTGACGAAGCCGGGCGCCTTGTCCGGCTCGATGAAGGCGATCCGGCTGCCCGCAAATGCGATCTTCGCCGCCAGGTACGTCAGGTAGCAGACCGAGGCCCAGAACAGCGCCGCATGCAGCACCGGGTTCGCCACCAGCGCCGCCGCCAGCCCCGAGACCACCGCCAGCGCCACCATGTTCGAGCCGACGAACAGCCCGCCCACATAGGCCAGCCCGGCCCGGAAGCCGAAGCCCGACCCGACCCCGGCGGCCGACAGCACCCCCGGCCCGGGGGTGACGATCAGCAGGAAGACGGCGGCGGAGAACTCGAGCATGGCGCTCTCTACGGGCGCGGCGCGCAGCGGTCAACGGGCCGTGATGCGGCAGTGCTGGAATCCCCCGCCGAATCCCGGTAAGCTTTTGATCGGCGGGCCGTCCGGCGTCTTCTGGTGCTCCCGCCCGGGAACAGTCACGACTGCGATGGCCTGACCGCTCCGGGTGTGGAAAGGAGTCTTGCCATGAAGGTCGCCGAAATCCTGAAGCAGAAGGGTGGGGACGTCGTCACCGTCCGCCCGACCGAAACCATCGCCACCTTCTCGCACCGCCTCCGCATGGCCCGCATCGGCGCCATGGTGGTGGTGGGCGAGGGCGGCCGGATGGAGGGCGTGATCTCCGAGCGCGACGTGGTCCACGGTCTGGCCGAACACGGCGCCCGTTGCCTCGAGCTGACCGTGGCCGACCTGATGACCCGGCGCGTCGTCACCTGCGCGCCCGGGGACAACATCGCCCGGATCGCCCGGGTCATGACCGAGAGCCGCATCCGCCATATCCCGGTGCTCGACGGCGGCAAGCTGGCCGGCATGGTCAGCGTCGGCGACGTGGTGAAGAACCGCATGGACGAGATGTCGCTCGAGGCCAGCGTGCTGCGCGACATCGCCACCGCGGGGCATTAGCGCTGTCTGCCGCCGGCGCGTGCGCAAGCGCGGGCCGGCTTCAGCGCTGTTTCTTGAGGTAGACGTAAAGCGCGCCCCCGCCGCCGTGGCGCAGATGCGCCTGGAAGATGCCGACGATATGGCGGGCGTGCGGACCCGACCGCAGCCAGCCGGGCACGTGCTGGCGCAGCACGCCCTGATCGTCGCGCATGAAGGGCGCCGCATCGGGATCGCGGCGTTTGCCGCCCTTGCCGGTGATCACCAGGACCAACCGCGCGCCCGAGGCGAGCGCGCCGCCGATGGCGCGGTCCAGCGCCCGGTGGGCGCGCTCGGCGGTCATGCCGTGCAGGTCGATGCGGAAATCGGGCTCGCGCTCGCCGCGGCGCAGCCGCTCGGCATTGCGGCGGTCGAGACCCGCCTCGGGGCGGCCGACCGGAGCCACGGCGCGATCCGCGAGATCGATGCTGATCGCGGACGGGCGGCCGGAGCCGATGGGCCGCAGGCGCCGCTGTGCGGCGGGCCAGGTAGGCGGCGGGGCGGGAGACTTCTGCGGCGCAGGCGCTGTCTCGTCCGGGGCAGAAGGCGGCGCGGCGGATCGGCTGGTTTCCTCTTCGGTCTCGGGGGGGTCGCGGAGCGCCGGATCGAGCGGGTTGGCATCGCGGGTCACCTCGCGCCAGAGCGCCCGGTCCTCGGGCGCAATGGCCCGCCGCGATGCCCTGGAACGGCGCTGTCTCGGCGGCTCGGCCATCAGCCCGGCCCGCGCGGAACCAGCCCCGCCACCTGGCCACGCGCCCTGAGCGCCCCGGCGGCGCGGCCTGCCTCGGCGCCGCTGCCGAGGAACAGGTCCGCCCGCCCCGGACCCTTGATCGCCCCGCCGGTATCGGCGGCAAACCAGAGGCGGCGCAGCGGACCGGCGGGCGTGTCGACCGCGATCCAGACCGGCAGGCCCAGCGGATGAACCACCGGATCGACCGCCACCGAGCGCCCGGCGGTCAGCGGCATACCCAGCGTACCGATGGGTCCGGCCCCGGGCGGCAGGTCCGGCAGCTCGCGGAAGAAGACATAGGACGGATTTCGGTCCATCATCGCGGCGCCGCGCACAGGGTCGGCGCGCAGCCAGTCCTTGATCGCATCGGCGGTAACGGCGCTCAGCTCCATCTCGCCATCTTCCACCAGAAGCCGCCCGATCGCCACATAAGGATGCCCGTTCTTGCCCGCATAGCCGAGGCGCCTCTCGGTGCCATCCTGCAGGCGGATTCGGCCCGAGCCCTGAATCTGCAGAAAGAACGCTTCCGCCGGGTCGGCAAGCCAGGCGATTTCCAGCCCCCTGCCCGCCAGAGCTCCGGCGCCGATCTCCGCACGGGTAAGATACGGCGCGCGCCCGTCCAGATCCTGCGGCAGCCCATAGAGCGGCACTTCGTAGCCGCCACCGGGCCTGAGGGCGCCATCGAGGACCGGCTCGTAATAGGCGGTGACCAGCCCACCGCCCGGCGAGTCGTGCCGAGCCGGCTCGAAATGCCGCTCGAAGAAGCCCTTGGGATCCTCGGCCCGCGCCGCCGCGACACAGAGCGCCGCCCAGTGCCGCAGCGGCGCGCCGGAGAAGCGCGCCTCGGCGCAGATGCGGCGGAATTCGGCCAGGGCGGCCGCATGGTCCTCGGCCTCCCAGCCGTCGAGCGCGGCGAAACCCTGGTGCGGAGCATCCGGCGCGCCGCAGGAGGTCATGACCAGAAGCCCGGCACCGGCCAGCGCCCGGACCATGAGCCGGCCAGCGCAGGCATTCGGCCTCACTCGCCGGTGGCCGACAGCAGCCAGTTGGGGTCGCGCGCGCCCAGGCGGCGCGAGAAGGTCCAGACATCGGTCTGGCGGCGCACCTCGTTGGGGTCGCCCTCGACCACGCGGTTCTCGGAATCGCACACCGCGGTGATCATCTCGCCCACGAAGCGCAGCGAGATGTCGGCCTCGCCATCCGCCGGGTCGTAGGAAACGCTCTCCAGCCGCAGGTCGCGCACACCGACGAAGCGGGCGTCCACATGCAGCCCCTGCGCCTCGCGCTGGCTGACGACCTGCTCGAAAGCGGCATAGACCTCGGGCGACAACAGGCCCTTCAGGGTGTCGCGATCGCCGGATTCATAGGCCATCAGGATCATCTCGTAAGCGCCGCGCGCGCCGTCGAGGAAGCGCGGCAGCGAAAAATCGGGCTCGGCCTCGCGGATCGCGGCAAGGGTCTCGGCGGCGCCCGCTGGCAGAGGACGATCGAGGCCAGTCTCCTCTTCGGCGGCGTCGGCGGGCCCCGGACGCTTGGCCGAGGCGGCGCCGGCACCTGCGCCACCGCGCAGCTTCTCGGGCGGCGCTTCGAAGCCGGTGCGGGTGCCGATGACCGACTTCAGCCGGAACAGCACAAACGCGGCGATCGCGAACAGGATCAGCAGTTCGATCATCTTCTCGTTCATGTCCCGGCCTTCCGTATGCCTTATCGTGCCGGCCGCCTTCGCCGGCGGCTGGCATGTGCTGCCCAGACCCCCTATGTAAGTGCGCGGAATGCGCAAGTCTATCGGGCGGGCGCATTTGTTCGCGTCCGTAGCACCGGATTTTCCGGATTTGCCGCAATCCAGGGTCCGGGAGGGCCGCCGATGCCGTTGTTCCTGCTGCTGGTTGCCGTTCCGATCGTCGAGATCGCCCTTTTCATCCAGGTGGGCGGGGCGATCGGGCTGTGGCCGACCATCGCCATCGTGGTGCTGACCGCCATCGCCGGGACCGCACTGCTGCGCGCCCAGGGGCTGGCGGCGCTTGGAGAGTTGCAGCGGGTTCTGCATCAGGGCGGCAACCCGGCGCCGCCGCTCGCCCATGGGGCGCTGATCCTGGTCGCGGGCGTGCTGCTGCTGACGCCGGGGTTCTTCACCGACGGGGTGGGGTTCCTTCTGCTGGTGCCGCCAGTGCGCGCTGGCCTGATCCGCTGGCTGGCGCAGCGGATGGTCGTCGTGCAGGCCCGTGGCCGCGCGGCGGGGCCGAACGAAGGGCCGCAGACCGTCGACGCCGATTACGAGGTGGTCGAGCCGGAAGACGGCACTCCGCACGAGGGCGAGCCGGGCGATAACCGCAGCGGCTGGACCCGGTTGCCCGATTAAGACCGGGACCTGCACGGATTGCCGCATGCCGCGCGATCTGATAGGCGCGTCCCTAACCTACCCTTGCGCTGACAGGAGACAACCCCGCATGGCCGAAACCGATCCCCAGGGCGCTGGCGCGCCGGCCCCGGAAACCGCCGCCCCGCCGCAAGTGAAGATGCTGGCACATTTCGTGCGCGACCTTTCGTTCGAGAATGTCGGGGTGATGAAGGCGACCCCGCTCCAGGGCAACCCGGAGATCAGCGTCACGGTCAATCTGGACGGCAACAATATCGGCGAGAACCGGTACCAGGTGAACATGAAGGTCAACGCCAGGGCCGCCCATGGCGATGACACCCGTTTCCTGGTCGAGCTGGACTATGCCGGCATCTTCTCGATGGACCATGTGCCCGAGGCGCATATCCATCCGATGCTGTTCATCGAATGCCCGCGCCTGCTGCTGCCCTTCGCCCGTCGGGTGATCTCCGATGTCACCCGCGACGGCGGTTATCCGCCGCTGATGCTGGACAACATCGAGTTCGCGGGGCTCTACCGCCAGCGGCTCGAGGAATACCGCAAGCAGCAGGCACAGCAGGCCGCGCCGAACTGAAACTGCCGGGCGGGTTGCTTGCGCGCCGCCCGGTTCCGCGCGATATTCTCCGGCGGGGTGACCCTGCCGGAGTTTTCACATGCGCCTCGCGGCCCCTCTGTTCTGCGTCCTGGCCATATTGCTCGCCGGCCCTGCCGGGGCGGAACCGGTCGACCTGGAGCTGGTGCTGCTGGCGGATGCCAGCGGCTCGATCGACAATGACGAGATCATGTTCCAGCGCCGGGGCTATGCCGAGGCGATCACCGACCAGGCGGTGCTGGACGCCATCGCCAGCACCGGCTACGGCCGGATCGCGGTGACCTATGTGGAATGGGGGCAGGCCAACTCGCAGGAAGTGGTTGTCGGCTGGAGCCTGATCGACGGACCCGGCGCCGCCTCGGACTTCGCCGGGGCGCTGATCGAGCCGCCGCGCCTGGCCTTCGGGCGCAACGCCATCGGCGCGGCGCTGCTGGCGGGCAAGCGCCTGATCGGGGAGAACGCCTTCGAGGGTAACCGGCGCGTGATCGACTTCTCCGCCGACAGCGCCAACAACTGGAACGGACCGTCGATTGCCGAGGCGCGCGCCGAGGTACTGGCCGAGGGGATCATCATAAACGGGCTCGCCGTGCTGTGCCGCGACTGCTGGTCCGGGCGGGCCGCGGAGTATGACCTGGAAAAGGCCTTCCAGGACAGGATCGTCGGCGGGCCGGGCAGCTTCGTGGTCACCGCCGACGGGCCGGAAAGCTTCGCCGCCGCGGTGCGGCGCAAGCTGATCCTGGAGATCGCCGGGGCCCCGCCCGGCGGCCGGCTCTTCGCCGCGCGGTAAGGTCAGGCGGCGGGCCAGTCATGGGTCTCGCCTGTGGCGTCGCGACACCACCTGTAGAAAACGTCGTAGAGCCCCATCCCTGCCTCGAGCTGGGCGAGATCGTCCTTGTACATGCGCGACAGGCCCAGCGAGGCGGCGAGCAGGCCCGGCGCTTCTGGCGCCAGGTCCGGCCGCGCGGTATCGGCGCCGCGCACGATGGCCGCCAGGCGCTTGAGCGGCGGCACGTCCAGGGCGAATTCCTCGATCATGGT
>DATHZU010000555.1:0-7011 GCA_035458445.1 Thermohalobaculum sp.
GAGCTGACGGCGCTGGCCGAGAAGCTGGACCACCTGCACCCGGCGGCGGTCGCGGTGCGGGAATGGGAGGGCGAGGTGATCTTCCTGCACGAGGTGCGCCCCGGGGCCGCCGACCGATCCTACGGGGTGCAGGTGGCGCGTCTGGCGGGGCTGCCGGAGCCTGTGATCGCCCGGGCCCGCGAGGTGCTGGAGAAGCTGGAGGCGGGCGAGCGCGAGGGCGGCGCGGCGGCGCTGGTGGACGCCCTGCCGCTGTTCCAGACCCGGGTGGCGCAGGCCGCACCGCCGAGGCGGAAATCCGAGGTCGAGGCGCGGCTGCGGGAGGTGGTGCCCGACCATCTGAGCCCGCGCGAGGCGCTGGAGCTGTTGTATGAGTTGCGGGGGATGCTGCCGGAGGATGGTTGAGTACATCGTTGTCCAAGCTTGGACACTATGTCAAGGTATTGATATTGCGAAATTTTCTTATTTTACCCCATTTTTTGGACAGATGCGCGCGTACGTCGGAACGGCTGTGGGGTGGCTCGTTTCGACCTACCAGTAGCGATGCGGCGGCAGTGATGGGTTCCGCAAGATTGATGGGCTCGGGGAGCACACCCTACATGTTAAGGCGCGCAAGACCTGAGACGTTCCAAGCCGTCGTAATCCATTGGATCGGGCGCGCGCAGACGCGGATCCTCAAGTCCAAGCTGACGAAGTGTGTGCTTGTCCTTTCCAAAGTTGCACAGCGCGCAGGACACGACGAGATTCTCCTCTGTCGATCTGCCACCGTGACTGTGGGGTTCGACATGATCGAACTGAAGCCAGAGGCATTGGAACCCCGCATGTTGCTTTGCCGCATCACGGCTATCCCAGACGACTACATCGGGATAAAGCTTGACGGCGATCTTGCGGATGTCCGCGTGTACGACGGGAATCCCGCAGTAGCGACAACGAAAGCCGTCTCGTTTCAACACCGCGTGACGGATTTCGGAGCGAATGGTCTTATCAGGATCACGCTCGGCCTTCGGAATAATCCTGGTATCTCCCTCGGGGTTCGGGTCGACCACATGCTGTCTGATTCCCGTCCATGCCGAATTGAGCCACTCCCAGACGATCGGCGAGTCGGCGTGTCGGAAATGCCTCGCAGCCTGTGCGGTGTTCCCCTCCAGATGAAGATCCACGGCGCTAGACATGACCTCCCAGACGGAGAATATCTCCGGGACGGGTTCTTTCAGGAAACGGCGCATACCGTTACTAATGACAAGCTTTTCGGAGAGGCGCAAATGTTCCCTCCAGCCCGGTGGTAGATTGGAGCGTGTTCCACCCTACGGGGCTCCCGGCCCCTCCGGCCGGGTCAGGATGAAGGCCACCACTGCCCCCAGCGCCAGGGCCTGGATGCCGATCACCCAGGCGGGTGCGCCCAGGGCCACCGGGAAGAGGAAGCTCAAGCCGATCATCAGCACGGCCATGCGCTTGGCCGGGCGGCGGATGGCGCCGTAGCGGTACCAGTCGTCGACCGGGGGCCCGAGCTTCGGATGGCTCATCAGCCAGTCATGCAGCCGCTTCGAGCCCCGCGCGAAGCAGAACGCGGCGAGGATCAGGAAGGCCACGCCCGGCAGGAGCGGCAGGAACAGCCCGGCGATGCCGAGCCCCGTGGCGAGGATCCCCGCCGTGACCCAGAGCGCCCGCATCATGGCCGGTCACCTGTTCCAGGGCCCCGCATCCAATGTCCCGGACTCGATCCGGGACCTCGCGGGGCGGCGCGGCGAGGCGTCCGGCGAGGCCCCGGCTCGGGGGCCGGGGCATTGGGAGGTAGGTTACCGCCAATCAGCGCCCGCATCATGCCAGAAGCTCCGCCAGGACCCGGTTCAGCACGATCCGCCCGCGGGGCGTCGCGGCCAGCCGGCCGCCCTGGAGGCGGACCAGCCCCCCGGCCTCCAGCGGCGCGATGCGGGCGGGGTCGACCGCCGCCTCCGCCAGCGCGGCATGGCGGGCGAGATCGGCGCCCTCGGCCAGCCGCATCGCCATCAGCATGTACTCGGTCGCCTGGTCGGCGGGCGCGACGGGGGTCTCCTCGACCATCCCGTGGCCGCCCGCGGCGACGCATCTGAGCCAGTCGTCGGGCATCCGGTCGGTGACGGTCGCCACCCGGCGCCCGTCCGCCAGCGTGACCCGGCCATGGGCGCCGGGGCCGATGCCGGCATAGTCGCCATAGCGCCAGTAGATCAGGTTGTGCCGGCTCTCGGCCCCCGGCCGGGCGTGGTTCGACACCTCGTAGGCGGGCAGACCGGCATCCGCCGTCATCGCCTGGGTCAGTTCGTACATCTCGGCGGCCGCCTCGTCGGCGGGTACCTTCAGCTTGCCGAGGTCGTAGAGCTCGCCGAAGCGGGTGCCGGGCTCGATGGTGAGCTGGTAGAGCGAGAAATGATCGACGGCCATGCCCAGCGCGCGGGCGAGTTCGGCCTCCCACTGCGCCACCGTCTGGCCCATGCGGGCATAGATCAGGTCGAAGCTGACCCGTTGGAAGGCGGCGCGGGCGATGTCGAAGGCGGCCTCGGCCTCGGCCACCGAATGCATCCGGCCCAAGGCCTTCAGATCGGCGTCATTCAGCGCCTGCACCCCCATCGAGAGGCGGTTGACCCCTGCCCCGGCATAGGCGCGGAACTTCTCCGCCTCGGCGCTGGTGGGATTGGCCTCGAGCGAGATCTCGGCGCCCGGAGCCAGGCCCCAGAGGGCATCGGCCTGGTCGATCAGCGCCGCCACCGTGGCGGGCTCCATCAGGCTGGGGGTGCCGCCGCCGAAAAAGACCGTGTCGAGCCGCCGGGGCCCGGTCAGCCGCCGCATGTGGCGCATCTCGTCGATCAGCGCACCGCACCAGGCGGCGTGGTCCACCTGGCGCGCCACATGGCTGTTGAAGTCGCAATAGGGGCATTTCGCCAGGCAGAAGGGCCAGTGGACATAGAGGCCGAAGCCCGCGGCCCGCCAATCGGCCTGCGGCGCGGGGGTCATCGCCGGGTCCAGACCACCCAGGCAACCCAGCCCACCCCCGCGACCCCCGCCAGCATGGCCGGCACACTTTCGCGCAGAATGCCGAACAGCAGCACCGCACCGAAGGCCGGGACCAGCCAGGTCGCGTTCTCGCGGGCGAATTTGTTGCGGTCCGGCTTGGTCATATCCTCAGGGTCCGAAACAGGCGGCGACGAGTTGGCGGAAGGCGTCGGCGCGGTGGCTAATGGCGTGCTTCAGGTCGGGCTGCATTTCGCCGAAGGTAACAGCATGTTCTGCCGGAACAAACATCGGATCGTAGCCGAAGCCCTTGTCGCCGCGCGGCGGCCAGACCAGATGCCCCTGGCAACGGCCGAGGAAGGTCTCGTCATGGCCGTCGGGCCAGGCCAACGTGAGGGCGCAGATGAAGGCGGCGCGGCGGGGTTCCGGGGCGCCCATCGCCTCGAGCTTCTCCCAGACGGTGCGCATGGCGTGGCCGAAGTCGCGGCCCTGCCCGGTCTCTGGGGGCGTCTCGGCCCAGCGCGCGGAATAGATGCCGGGCTCGCCGCCCAGCGCCTCGACCGCAAGCCCGCTGTCGTCGGAGAGCGCCGGCAGGCCGCTGGCCCGGGCCGCCGCATGGGCCTTGAGGCGGGCATTGCCCTCGAAGGTGGTCTCGGTCTCCTCCGGCTCGGGCAGGCCGAGCTCGGCCGCCGAGACGGTCTCGACCCCGAAGGGCCGCAGCAGGTCGGCGATCTCGCGCAGCTTGCCGGCGTTGTGCGAGGCGACGACCAGCCGGGGTTCGCGGAAGGCCCGGCTCAACCGGCAGCCGCCATCTGGGCCGCCTTCTGGGCCTGGACCAGTTCGGCGACGCCCATCTTGGCCAGCGTCAGCATGTCGTGGAACTCGGCTTCCGAGAAGGTGGCGCCCTCGGCCGAGGCCTGGACCTCGACCATGCCGCCCGCGCCGGTGATGACGAAATTGGCGTCGGTGCCGGCTTCCGAATCCTCGGCATAGTCCAGGTCGAGGACCACCTGGCCGCCATGGACGCCGCAGGAAACCGCGGCGATGTGCTGGCTGATCGGGTTCTCGATGCACTCCTTGGCCTTGACCAGCTTCTCGCCCGCCAGCCACAGCGCCACCCAGCCGCCGGTGATCGCGGCGGTGCGGGTGCCGCCATCCGCCTGCAGCACGTCGCAATCGATGATGACCTGGCGCTCGCCCATCACCACCCGGTCGGTCCCGGCGCGCAGGGCCCGCCCGATCAGGCGCTGGATCTCCTGGGTGCGGCCGGTCTGGCCGTTCTTGGCCTCGCGACGGTTGCGGGTGTTGGTGGCGCGCGGCAGCATGCCGTATTCCGCCGTCACCCAGCCGAGGCCGGAATTGCGCAGCCAGGGCGGTGCCTTGGCGTCCACCGAGGCGGTGCAGAGCACATGGGTGTCGCCCGCGCGGATCAGCACAGACCCCTCGGCATGGCGGGTGACGCCGGTCTCGATGGTAACTGCGCGCAGCTCGTCGGCGCGGCGGCCCGATGGGCGCATCATGTCTCTCCTCTGGTCATGGCCGCCCGTATGTAGCCGCCAGCCGCGCCAGCGTCCAGCGCCGGGGGACGATGGGCGCGCACCGGCAATAATTGACCCGGCCCGCCTGCGCCATTACCTCTGGCTGAACCGTAGCCAAACCCTGGAACCGCCCCGAGGCATGACCGCATCCGCCCCCAGCCTCGACGACCTGAACGAGCGCAGCCGCGCGATCTTCCGCCGGCTGGTCGAGACCTATCTTGCCAGCGGCGACCCCGTCGGCTCGCGGACGCTGTCGCGCGCGATGGCGCAGAACCTGTCGCCGGCGACCATCCGCAACGTGATGCAGGACCTGGAGGAGCTGGGCCTGCTTGGCAGCCCGCATGTCTCGGCCGGGCGGATCCCGACGCAACTGGGGCTCAGGCTGTTCATCGACGGGGTGCTGGAGATCGGCGACATCTCGGAGGAAGAGCGGCGCCAGATCGAGCGCTCGGTGGTCAGCCACGAGGACGACCTGACCACCATGCTGGACGAGGCTGGGACCATGCTGTCGGGCCTGTCGCACTGCGCCAGCCTGGTCTTCGCGCCGAAGCGCGAGGCGCCGATCCGGCACCTGGAATTCGTCTCGCTGTCGCCCGACCGGGCGCTGGCGGTGATGGTGATGGAGGACGGCTCGGTCGAGAACCGGGTGTTCGCGCCGCCGCTGGGGCTGACCCCCTCGGCGATGCGGGCGGCGGCGAATTTCCTGAGCGCGCATCTGCAGGGCCGTACCCTGGGCGAGGCGCAGGACGTGATCGCCCGCCAGATCGACACCCACCGGGCCGAACTGGATCAGCTTGCCGCCAGCCTGGTCGAGCGCGGGGTCGCGCTGTGGGGCGAGGGCAGCAAGGGCAGCATGGAGCGCCTGATCGTGCGGGGCCGGGCGAATCTGCTGGAAGCGGGGCAAGGCGCCGAGGAGCTGGAGCGCATGCGCCAGCTGTTCGACGATCTTGAATCGAAGCGCGACCTGGCCCAACTGCTGGACCTGGCGGAGGAGGCCGAGGGTGTGCGGGTCTTCATCGGCTCCGAGAACAAACTGTTCTCGCTCTCGGGCTCGTCATTGGTTATTGCGCCCTACACCGACGCCCGCCGGCGGATCGTGGGCGCCATCGGCGTGATCGGGCCGACGCGGCTGAACTATGGCCGCATCGTGCCGATCGTCGATTACACGGCGCGGCTGGTCGGCAACATGCTGGGCGGCACCGGCGGGCGGGCGCGGAGCAAGGACGAAAGAGGCAATTGATGTCGGACGAGACTGCGAAGAAAGCGGATCAGGGCACAGAGGCCGCGGCGCCGGAGCAGACGGAGGCGGCGCCCGCGCCCGAGAGCCCGCCGACCGAGGTCCAGATCATCGCCGGGCTGGAGGCCGAGGTCGCCGAGCTGCGCGACCGGCTGCTGCGCGCCCTGGCCGAGACCGAGAATGTCCGCCGCCGGGCCGAACGCGACCGCAAGGATGCCGAGACCTTCGGCGGCACCCGGCTGGCGCGCGACCTGTTGAGCGTGCACGACAACCTGGACCGGGCGCTGGCGCATGTGGACGAGGCGCTGCGGGCCAACGCGCAGGCCTTCATCGAGGGGGTCGAGCTGACCCAGCGCGAGCTGCTGAACGCCTTCGCAAAGCACAAGATCGAGAAGGTGACCCCGGCGCCCGGCGAGAAGTTCGACCCGCACCGGCACCAGGCGATGTTCGAGGCCCCCATCCCCGGTGCCCAGCCCGGCAGCGTGATCGACGTGATGGAAGCGGGCTTCACCATCGCCGGCCGCCTGCTGCGCCCGGCCAAGGTCGGGGTGGCGCGCGCGGTGCCGCAAGCCCCGGCCGAGAGCGCGGCCGGGACCGACAGCGCCAAGTAGCCGGAGAGGAGACCGGGTCATGGCCATCACCACCGAAGCCCGGCTGCGCGAGATCTACGGGCCGCCCTCGCCGCGCGCCGCCGCCAAGGAGATCGATCATCTGGACCGGCACTGCCGCGCCTTCATCGCCGCCAGCCGCTTCCTGGTGATCGCGACCTCGGATGGCGGACGGCTGGACGTCTCGCCGAAGGGCGACCGGGCCGGCTTCGTGGTGGTCGAGGACGACGGCCATCTGCTGATCCCGGACTGGCCCGGCAACAGCCGGATCGACGGCATGCGCAACATCCTGGCGCATCCGAAGGTGGCGCTGATCTTCCTGATCCCGACGGTGCGCGAGACCCTGCGGGTGAACGGCACCGCCACGATCCACGACGACCCGGAACTGCTGGCCGCCTGCGCCCACCAGGGCCGGTTGCCGCTGACGGTGATCCGGGTGGCGGTCGAGGAGGTGTTCCTGCACTGCGCCAAGGCGCTGCTGCGCTCGCAGCTGTGGCAGCAGGAGACCTGGCCGGAGGTTCGCCCGGTCCCGCCGATGGGCGAGATGATCGCCGACCACGCCGGAATGGCCGCGCAGGCCGAGACCGAGGCCGAGATGATCGCGCGCTACGAGAAGTCGCTGTACTGACGCAACGGGATCAAAAGC
>DATHZU010000556.1:0-7364 GCA_035458445.1 Thermohalobaculum sp.
GCAAAGCGGCCTCCCCACATCGTGTTGGCACGGGGCTGGTCCGCGCCGCCGGATTTGCTATCTTCAGTCATGACACTCGTCTCGCCACCTCGTGGAGACCCTGGATGAAACGCTCGACCTTCTGCCTCGGCGCCGCGGCCATGCTATACGGTGCAATCCTGCCGACTGCAAACGCCGTCGGGGAGCAGACGCCGCTTGCGGGGCTCGACAGCCTCAAGGCGCTACGAGAAGGCCAGATGGCCAAGCTGGTGGTCCACGACCGTCCGCGCCCGCGCATCGACGAGCCCTACCGCGACATCGACGGCAACCTGATCTCGCTGGCCGATCACGGCGGCAAGGTGGTGCTGCTGAACATCTGGGCCACCTGGTGCCCGCCCTGTCGGGCCGAGATGCCGTCGCTCGACAGGCTGGCCGGCGCCATGGACGGGCCGGATTTCCAGGTGGTGGCCCTGTCCAACGACCGTGGCGGGGTCGGGCGCGTGGTCGAATTCTTCGACAGCATCTTCGTCAAGAACCTGAAGGTGATGCATGACCGCGGCGGCAATTTCTCGCGCCAGGCCGCGGTGCTGGGCCTGCCGGTGACGCTGATCCTGGACCGTCAGGGCCGCGAGATCGCCCGGATGCTGGGCGATGCCGACTGGGACAGCCCCGAGGCGCGCAGGCTGCTCGGCCGCGTGATCGAGCTGACCCGCGAAACCTCCGAAACCATCCGTGCCTGACGCGCCGCGCGCGGCCGCCCTGCCGCCCTCGGCGCAGCGCGTGCAGGACGCGCTGGCATCCCTCGGCAGCACTGCGTTGGTGCGCGAAATGCCGGCCTCGACCCGGACCGCCGCCGAAGCCGCCGCCGCCTGCGGCTGCCCCGAGGGCGCCATCGTCAAGTCGCTGATCTTCCGGGGCGCCGAGACGGGGCAGGGCATCCTGGTCCTGACCTCGGGCGCCAACCGGGTGCACGAGAAGCGCCTCGGCCGGCTGATCGGCGAGAAGCTGGAGCGCGCCGATGCCGATTTCGTCCGCGCCGCCACCGGCTATGCCATCGGCGGCGTGCCGCCCCTGGGCCATGCCACGGCGCTCCGCGTGGTGATGGACCGCGACCTTCAGGCCTTCGCCGAGATATGGGCCGCCGCCGGCACCCCGGCCGCGGTCTTCCCGACGACACCGGCGGAACTCGCGAGACTGACAGGCGCCCAGGTCCTGACCGTCACATGACCGCGCGCCGCACATCCGGGGGCCGGGAGGAAGGATCGCCTCCAGCGGACCCGGATGCCGATCACCCCGCTGGACCGCACGATGCGCCAGCCGCGAAAGGCCTGCGGGCGCGCCTTCGCCGCTGGACGCAGGCGCTCCGCCGTGACCTCGCGGCGCTCTATCTGGCGGCCCGCGACCCCCGGGTGCCCTGGTACGCGAAGGCGCTGGCGGCGGCGACGGTCGCCTACGCGCTCAGCCCCATCGACCTGATCCCTGACTTCATCCCGATCCTGGGCTATCTCGATGACCTGTTGATCCTGCCGCTCGGCATCGCCCTCGCGATCCGGCTGATCCCGCCGGCGCTGATGGCCGAGCTGCGCGAGGCCGCCGCGGGCATGGCGTTCTCCGATCTCCCCGGCGGACGGGCCGCCGCGGCGCTGATCCTCGTCCTGTGGCTGGCGGCTGTCGTGCTGGTGCTGCACGCGCTGGCAGAAGCTTTTGGCCTGGTCTGAATACGGGACCGGCCGCTCAGCGCCCGGCGATCATGCGCCACAACAACCCGTCGCGGTGGCTGAACTGGTGCTTCAGCGCCGCCGCCGCATGGCCGATCAGGATCGCCGCCATGCCAAAGGCGGACCAGCCGTGTATCGCCTTGAACAGGTCCTCGGTCTGTTGCGAGCCCGGCACGAAGGGGTCCGGCAACTCGAACCAGGTGAAGACCATGTTCTTCAACCCGTAATCGTCCTGTAGGGTCGAGGCCGAGGCCATCAGCCAGCCGCTGACCGGCATCGCGACCATCAGCACATAGAGCGCCAGATGCCCGCCATGGGCCAGCGCCCGCGACATCGCGCCCATATGGTCCGGCAGCTCCGGCGTCGGGTTGACGGCGCGCCAGCCCAGCCGGACCAGAGCCAGGGCGAAGATCACCACGCCCCAGCTCTTGTGGGACTGATAGAGGCCGAACTTCTCGTAGACATCGCTGACCAGCCAGACCATCCGGAACCCCAGCCACAGCTGGAACAGGATCAGCCCCGCCATCAGCCAGTGCAGCAGCCGCGCTGGCCAGCCCCATCCGGTCCGGGTGTTTCGCAGCCCCATCGCGGTCACTGCACCGGATGCGCCGTCAGGTCAAAGCGCACCGAGACCTGGCGCCCGATTCTCACGAACAGGGCCGTCGGCCCCACCCCCAGCCAGTAGTCGGTCCGGTCCAGGTCCAGGCTGCCTGTCGCATGGGCGGTGCCATCATCGATCGCCAGCGTGATCGTGCTCACGATCGGCCGCGTCTTGCCCCGGATCGTCAACTCACCCTCGGCCCGGTACCGGTCGCCGCCCTCCGGGCTGAGGCGCCGCAGGCGGTACACGACGTCGGGATGATTGGTCGAGTCGAACCACTCGGCCGAGGTGGCGAAGGCGCTGGCCAGCTTGTCGTCCAGGTCGATGCTGGCGCTGTCGATCCGCATCTCGAGCGTCGCCTCGCCGGGCGCCGACTGATCGAAGGTGCCGCCGCCCGAGAAGCGCGCGAAGCGGCCCTCGGCGGCCTGCCCGTTTCGCTCGTAGTCGAACAGCACCCGCGATTCCCCGGGCGCGACGGTCCAGTTCATCGCCGGAGCGGTGGCCGAGCCCATGGAGCAGACCACCCAGAACGCGCAGGCCAGTGCCGGTATCGTCACGCCGCGCATCCGTTCCTCCTCAGCGTTTCGGGCTCATTTCGAAGTCGATCCGGATCGGTATCTTCGCGCCGATCGCTGGCGCCCCGAAGATCATGCCCCATTCGGTGCGGTCGATCACGCCGGTCACGACGAACCCGGCCACCTGGATATCGGGAAAGAACGGTGACGGCCCCAGACGGTTCAGTTTTGCCTGCAGCACGATCTCGCGGGTCACGTCGCGGATCGTCAACCGGCCGGCGATCTCGGCGGTATCGGTGCCGGTCGGGCGCACCGCGGTCGAGGTGAAGATCATCTCGGGGTAGCGCTCGCTGTCGAAGAAGGCCGGCGAGCGAAGCTGGTTGTCGCGGGTCTTGCTGTAGGTCTCGATGCTGTCCGTGCGGATCGCGAAGCGCACCCGTGTCGCCTCGACATCGCCCGGGTCGAAGTCGATGTCGGCGTCGAAGTCCAGGAACTGGCCATGGACCATCGAGAACCCCAGATGGTCCGCGATGAAGGTCACGAAGGCGTGGCTGCGGTCGATGACATAGGGCTCGGCCGGGGCCGCGGCCGGCAACAGGCCGGCGATCAGGCCAAGAACGGGAAAGGTCAGGCGCATAAGTCAGGTTCCTGTCGTATCGCTGGTCGAAGCAGCGCCAAACCGGAACCTAGCATCTTGCGGGCGCCGGAACAGGTGCCCCGGCCGCAAATCGCCGTGATGGCGTCACCGCGTCGGCACCGGCGGTGATACCCGGTAGTCGTAGAAGCCGCGCTTCGATTTGCGGCCCAGCCAGCCGGCCTCGACGTATTTCACCAGCAGCGGGCAGGGCCGGTACTTGGTGTCGGCCAGCCCCTCGTGCAGTACGTTCATGATCGCCAGGCACACGTCCAGCCCGATGAAATCGGCCAGCTCCAGCG
This sequence comes from Thermohalobaculum sp., assembly GCA_035458445.1. Taxonomy (GTDB): domain Bacteria; phylum Pseudomonadota; class Alphaproteobacteria; order Rhodobacterales; family Rhodobacteraceae; genus Thermohalobaculum. The sequence goes on from DATHZU010000556.1 coordinate 3,750, forward strand.
GACCCATCGGGTGCCGCGTGCCCAGCTTCATGGCGGTGTCGATGCCCTCGACCGAGCCGACGCCCTCATAGAGCGTATAGATCGCCTCGTTGATCATCGGCAGCAGGATGCGGTTGACGATGAAGGCCGGGAAATCCTCGGAATTTGTCGCAGTCTTGCCGAGCTTCGCCACGACCTCCTTGAGCGTGTGAAAGACCTCGTCCCCGGTGGCGATGCCACGGATCAACTCGACCAGCTCCATCACCGGCACCGGGTTCATGAAGTGGAACCCCATGAAGCGCTCGGGCCGGTCGGTGGCGCTGGCGAGCCGGGTGATCGAGATCGACGAGGTGTTCGAGGTCAGGATCGTGTCGGCGCCCAGATGCGGCTTGAGGGCGGCGAATATCTTGTGCTTGATCGCCTCGTTCTCGGTGGCGGCCTCGATGATCAGGTCCAGCGGGCCGAGCTCGGTCAGCTCCATCGTCGTCCGGATGCGCCCCATCGTCGCCTCGCGGTCGGCGGCCGAGACCTGGTCCTTCTCGACCAGTTTCCCAAGGCTCCAGTCGATGGTCTTCATCGCCTTGTCGAGCTGTTCCTGCGAGATGTCGTTCAGCAGGACATCATAGCCCGCCTGCGCGAACACCTGAGCGATCCCCGAGCCCATCTGCCCGGCGCCGACGACGCCTACCGTGCGGATCTGCATGCCTTGCTATCCCTAAGTTATCGTCCGGTCCACACTCTTATGGTGCGCTGCAGCAAACCAGTATGCCGGAGGCGGGACATATTGCAAGCGCGAGGATCGATAAATCAGGGCAATTTTCTTGCGCTTGTTGCCGCAGTGAAGCTGGCTCTACATCGACAACGCCCGCGGTATCGGGTCTGATGAAACCACCCAGCCAGGGAAGGAATCCCGAGATGCCCGCCCCCCGCCCCGCCAGCCTTGCGGTCCTGATCGACGCGGACAACAACAGCGCCCGTTATGCGCACGCGATCTTCGAGGAGATTGCCAAGTTCGGCGAGGCGAACGTCCGGCGCATCTACGGAGATTTCTCCGGCGAGCGGCTCAAGGCCTGGCACGAGGTGATGCAGACCCTGGCCATCGTGCCGGCGCAGCAGTTCAACTACACCTCGGGCAAGAACGCCGCCGACATCACGCTGGTGATCGACGCGATGGACCTGATGCATCGTGGTCACCTCGACGGCTTCTGCATCGTCAGCTCCGACAGCGATTTCACCCGCCTTGCCTCTCGCCTGCGCGAGGAGGGCGCAGTGGTCTACGGTTTCGGTGCGAAAAGGACACCCGAGGCGCTCCGCAATGCCTGCTCGCGATTCATCTACATCGAGAATCTCCGGGAGACCGATGGCTCCGGCGATTCCAGGCCCGCACAAGACACCGGGGGCGGGGCGGTGAAACCCGCGCAGCCGGCGCCGAAGGAGAAGCCCAAAGAGGCCATCCCGGTCATGCTGAAGGCGATGGAAGAAGCCGAAGATGCTGACGGATGGGTCCATCTCGGCGGGGTCGGGAGCCGCATCCTCGTCATCGCGCCGGACTTTGACCCCAGGACCTATGGCTGCGCCAATCTCAGTACGCTGGCCGAGAAGTCCGGCGGTTTCGAGATCCGCAAGGGCGCGGGCAACGCGGTCCATATCCGGGCCAAGAAACCTGCGAAGACGCGCGTGACAAACGCCAAGAAGAAATGAAAAACGGCCCGCGCCAAGGCGCGGGCCGCTCGATCCGTCAGGCCGCCAGCCTCAGCCCAGCGCCTTCTCCAGCTCGGGCAGGGCCTGGAACAGGTCGGCGACCAGGCCGTAGTCGGCGACCTGGAAGATCGGGGCCTCGTCGTCCTTGTTGATGGCGACGATGACCTTCGAGTCCTTCATGCCCGCCAGGTGCTGGATCGCGCCCGAGATGCCGACCGCGATGTAGAGGTCCGGGGCCACCACCTTGCCGGTCTGGCCCACCTGCCAGTCGTTCGGCGCGTAGCCGCTGTCGACCGCCGCGCGCGAGGCACCCGTGGCCGCCCCCAGCTTGTCGGCGACCGCCTCGATCAGCGCGAAGTTCTCCTTCGAGGCCATGCCGCGCCCGCCCGAGATCACGATCTTCGCCGAGGTCAGCTCCGGCCGGTCGCTGCCCACCGTCTTGTCCTCGACCCACTCGCTCAGACCCGGGTTGGCCGCGGCGCCGATGGTCTCGACGGACGCCGATCCACCCTGGCCCGCGGCGTCGAAGGTGGCGGTGCGGATGGTGACCACCTTGACCTTGTCCGCGGACCTCACCGTGGCGATGGCGTTGCCCGCATAGATCGGGCGGATGAAGGTGTCGGCATCGACGATCTCCTGGACGTCCGAGATCACCATCACGTCCAGGAGCGCCGCCACGCGGGGCATGATGTTCTTGGCATCCGTGGTGGCTGGCGCCAGGATGTGGGAATACTCCCCCGCCAGCGAGGCGATCAGCGCCGCCGCCGGCTCGGCGAGGCGATGGCCGTAAAGCCCATCCTCGGCGCAGAGCACCTTGGCGACCCCGTCGATCCTGGCTGCGGCCTGGGCGGCATCCGCCGCCCGCGCCCCGCAGCACAGCAGCGTGGGCGCCCCCAGCACCTTGGCCGCGGTCACCGCCTTGGCGGTCGAATCGAGCTGCAGCTCGCCATCCGTCACTTCGGCTACAAGAAGCACAGCCATATCAGATCACCCCCGCTTCGTTCTTCAGCTTGTCCACCAGCTCGGCGACCGAGGCCACCTTCACCCCCGCCTTGCGCGCCGGCGGCTCGGTGACCGAGACCACGGCCAGGCGCGGGGCGACATCGACGCCGTAATCGGCCGGCGTCTTGATATCGAGCTGCTTCTTCTTCGCCTTCATGATGTTCGGCAGGCTGGCGTAGCGCGGCTCGTTCATGCGCAGGTCCACGGTCAGGATGGTCGGCATCGTGACCTTGATCACCTGCAATCCGCCATCGACCTCGCGGGTCACCTTGGCAGCGCCGCCCTCGATCTCCAGCGCCGAGGCGAAGGTCGCCTGGCTCCAGCCCAACAGCGCCGCCAGCATCTGGCCGGTGGCGTTCATGTCGTTGTCGATCGCCTGCTTGCCGCAGATCACGAGACCCGGCTGCTCCTCCTCGACCACCGCCTTCAGCAGCTTGGCCACCGCCAGCGGCTCGATATCGGTGTCCACCGTCTCGGCCGCCTCGATCAGAATCGCCCGGTCGGCGCCCATGGCCAGCGCGGTGCGCAGGGTCTCCTGGCTCTGCTTGACGCCCACCGAGACCGCGACGATCTCGTCCGCCTGGCCCGCTTCCTTCAGCCGGATCGCCTGCTCGACGGCGATCTCGTCGAAGGGGTTCATCGACATCTTCACATTGGCGAGATCGACACCGCTCTGGTCCGCCTTCACGCGAACCTTAACGTTGTAGTCGATCACGCGCTTGACGGGCACCAGCACCTTCATCTCGGCGTCTCTCCTCGGTTGGCGGCGAAGCCCCGGCGGACCGGCGCGACTCCTCGGGCAAGCTTTGCGTTCCGAGCCGAGTGATAACGACTCTGGCGGCGAAGCCTATTGAAAAAACGACGGGGTATTTCAGGGAATCGCCAAATTCCCTCCCGGCGGGGGTGGATTAGGGCCACAAAGGGGGGCGGGTC
>DATHZU010000557.1:0-3228 GCA_035458445.1 Thermohalobaculum sp.
AGAAGCGCCAAGGCACGAAATCGCGGTGGCACGCGTTGAGGCAGTGCTATGGGGAATCGGCGCCGGCATCGTAAGTGTCGGGGAGCCTTGAGGTTCGGCTGTCGACGGATAGTTCTGTCGTGCGCTGGTCTCGATCGTGCACCCGGGCGCGGTTTGTGTCGGATTGGCTGTGTCGAGGCCCGGATGCTGCTGCGTTTCTGGCGACGGGGCACAGCTGATCATGGCCGCTGCGGGTTTTTGGATCGTTCACGGCGTGCAAGAGGCGCTTTAGCGGGATCATGAGCTGTCGACGGCCTCCGGCGATGGCCGATGTTCCGACGGGCCTCCGGGTCCGAACGCATTGATGATGATCATGCGTCCGCCACAGCGCGGGCATGGGAGCGCGAGGACACGCAACTCGTCTGCGGTGCCATCGGCCTCGGTCGGCGTCTTGGACGCGGCGCTGGCCAGCATATCGCGGATGCGGGCGATGTTGTCGGCTCGGCTACCATTGGCGAGGAAGCCGTAGTGCCGGATGCGATGGAGACCCTTTGGCAGGACGTGGATGAGGAAGCGGCGGATGAACTCGTGCGCCGCCAGCGTCATGGTCTTGTAGCGGCCGGGCCCGTCGATCCTGTAGTCCTTGACCCGGAATGTGACGCTGTCGGCGTCGGCCCGGATCAGGCGGCTGTTGGAGATGGCGACGCGGTGGGTGTAGCGGGCCAGATAGGCAAGTACCGCCTCGGGGCCGGCGAAGGGCTGCTTGGCGTAGACGACCCAGTCGGATCTGCGCAGAGGCTCGAGAAAGGCGTCGAAGGCGGATCTGTCAGCGAGGCCGGCCTTGTTACCGAAGAAGGCGAGCCGGCCATCCCGATGGAGCCTGAGGAGCCCGTCGAGGAACAGTCGCCGGAACAGCCGTGAGAGTACGCGCACCGGCAGAAAGAAGGTCTTCCGGCACGGGACCCACTGCGACCCGTCCGCCGACAACCCGCCGCCGGGCACGATCATATGCACGTGCGGATGATGGGTCATGGCCGAGCCCCAGCTATGGAGCACCGAGGTGATCCCGATCTTCGCGCCCAGATGCTTCGGGTCGGCGGCGATGGTCAGCGTGGTCTCGGCGCTTACCCTCATCAGCAGGTCGTAGAGGACTCGTTTGTTCTGATAGGCGATGTCCGCGATCGGCGCCGGGAGGGTGAAGACCACGTGGAAATAGCCGACGGTCAGCAACTCGGCCTCGCGGGCCGCAAGCCAGTCCCGGGCCGCGCCAGCCTGACACTTCGGGCAGTGCCGGTTCCGGCAGGAATTGTAGGCGATGTGCTCATGCGCACAGTTCTCGCATTGCGCGACATGGCCGCCGAGCGCCGCCGTCCGGCAGCGCGCGATCGCACCCATCACCTTCAGCTGGTCAAGGCTGACGTGCCCGGCATTGGCCGCACGCCACGCAGCGCCGTGGTCGCGGAAGATATCCGCGACCTCCAGGGTCGGACGGCGCACGGCTGCGCTAACTTACTGGCTCGACCGTCTTGATCTTCTTGCGCCTCTTGGTCTGCCGGCGCGCAAATTCCTGTCTATCGTGGTAAATACGGGATTTGTGAAAAAAACGCCGCCATGGCTCGCCCGGCGCTCGAGGTCGCGGATATCTTCCGTGCCTTCGGTCCGGCATGGCGTCGCGCCAACGCCGGTCACATCAGCCTCGGCCAGCTCAAGGTGATGTCGGCCATCGAGCGCTGCCGCACCCAGGCGCTCGGTGGCCACGTCGTCCGCTGCGAGAAGTGTGCCCACGAGCACGTCGCCTACAACTCGTGCCGCAACCGACATTGTCCCAAGTGCCAGGGCAAGGCGGCCATCGACTGGCTCGCCGCCCGTGAGGCCGAGCTCCTGCCGGTGCCATACTGCCACGTCGTGTTCACCGTGCCGGCCGAGATCGCCGACATCGCCTATCACAACAAGGCCGAGGTCTACGACATCCTGTTCAAGGTTGCCGCCGAGACCCTGATCACCATCGCCGCCGACCCCAAGCACCTCGGCGCCCGTATCGGCTTTACCGGTGTCTTGCACACCTGGGGCTCGGCGCTCACCCATCACCCGCACCTCCACTTCATCGTTCCCGCCGGCGGCATCGCGCTCGATGGAACACGGTGGATCAGCTGCCGGCCGGGCTTCTTTCTTCCCGTCCGCGTGCTCTCCGACCGGTTTCGTCGGCGCTTCCTGGAAAGGCTCCGCGAGGCGCACCACGCCGGGCGCCTGCGTTTCTTCAATGATCTGGTTCACCTCGCCGAGCGCGATGCCTTCGACGCCCATCTCGCGCCATTGCTCGAGCGCAAATGGGTGGTCTACGCCAGGCCGCCGGTCGCCGGACCCGCCGCGGGTCTCGCCTATCTCGCCCGCTATACCCACCGCGTCGCCATCGCCAACTCACGCCTCGTCGCCTACGAGGCCAGCAACGTGACCTTCAAGTACAAGGATTACCGCGCCAACGGACGGGCACGGCACAGGACAATGACGCTGACCGCCGACGAGTTCATCCGCCGCTTCCTCATCCATGTGCTGCCATCGGGATTCCACCGCATCCGGCATTACGGGTTGCTCGCCAACGGCGGGCGCGCTGCCAACATCGCTCGCGCCCGAGAACTGCTCGCCGTTCCGACGGCGCCGGACCAGTCCGTCGAGGACGATGACGGCGATACGGCCGTCTTCCCGCAGCCCTGCCCGAGCTGCGGCGGGCGCATGATCATCATCGAGACCTTCGAGCGTGGCGCCGCCCAGCCCCGTGCGCCGCCCGCCGCCCAGACCGGGATCACCCCCTCATGACGCTGGTCGCCACACGCCCCAACAATGAGCGCCGGTCCTCGACCGCGAACGATGGCGCTCGACCTTGTGCGGTCCCACTGTACCGTCGACAGCCTCTTTCCATCCGTTCGATCGTCCCGACCGACCCCGTCGAGACCGTCGGCACCGCCGTCGGCGGCGTTCTCATCACATACGTCTCCGCCCGCGGCACGGCCCGACACCGCCGCCGATCACACTATTCCCATAGCGACAACCACCGGGCCTAAACGGCCCGCGGTTTCCTACTTGGAGGCTTCTCCGACGCCTGCCGACCGTTCACGTGGCCCCATCTCGTCACGGCAGGCGTCCGAGAACCCTTAACCAAAGCGGACCTCAGGGTTTAGGCTATGCGGTTACGATTCCAGCCAGCGCGATGACTTCCTTAAGCCACGAAACTTTCCCGTTAAAAGGGATAAT
>DATHZU010000558.1:0-2528 GCA_035458445.1 Thermohalobaculum sp.
CCGGGCGGGGCATGGGTCAAGCCGCCGCCGGGGCCGCCCTGCCCTTGATCTGCGTCCGGTGCATCAGGCGCCGCGAGGCGGGGTCGAACGGATCGCGCCGGTGGAGCGTGGTGCGGTTGTCCCAGATCAGCAGGTCGCCCACCCGCCAGCGGTGGCGGTAGATGAACTGCGGCTGCGTCGCATGCGCCCAAAGCTCGTCCAGCAAGCCCTCTGACTCGGCCAGCTCCATCCCCTCGATCCAGGCGTTGCGCCGGCGCCCCAGGAACAACGCCTCGCGCCCGGTCGCCGGGTGGCGCAGGATCGCCGGGTGCAAGGTGCCCGGCGCCGCCAGGGGATCGTCGGTCGCCACCAGCCCCTGCCGCACGTAGCCGCCGGAGTTATAGGTGCCATCATGCTTGACCCGCCGCCCCTCGATCCGGGCGCGCAGACCGGCGGGCATGTCTTCCAGCGCCGCGTGCATCCCGGCCACCCAGGTATCCCCGCCCTCGGGCGGCACCTCGACCGCCAGCAGCGCCGAGGCGACGGGCGGCACCGGCAGATAGCTCATGTCGGTGTGCCACACCGCCTCGCCCGCCCCCAGGCTGCCGATGGCCTCGCCGTCCGGACCCTTGATGTTCGAGACGACGTAGAGCTCGGGCAGCCCCTCGACGAATTTCTTGCCGTTCTCGTTCACCGGCGCTTCGTCGAGCTCGCCGAGACGGCGCGAGAACGCCACCAGTTCGTGCGGCGCCAATTCCTGCGCCCGCATCAGCACCGCCGATGCACGATCCAGGCAATCGGCGATCCCGGCAACCTGGGCCTCCGTCGGCCGCCGCAGGTCGACGCCCAGGACCTCGACCCCCACACGTTCCGTCAGCGGCCGCGTCTCCAGTGCCATTGCGTCCTCCTACGACACCCGCTGTTCCAGCCACCGGGCGGTGCGCAGCAGCGGCCCATCCGCGCCGCGCGGCCCGACGAGCTGCACCCCCAACGGCAAGCCGTCGACCTCCAGCAGAGGCAGGCTCACGCAAGGCGTGCCCGCATAGGTCCAGAATGCGTTGAAGATCGCCGGCCCGGTGGTGCCCAGCCCCAGCGGCGCCGGACCCGGCGAGGCCGGAGTCAGGATCGCGTCGAAATCGGCGAAGACGGCATCCAGCGCCGCATTGACGGTTTCGCGGTCGGCGATGGCCTGCCGGTTGGCTGCGGAGGAGATCTCGCGCCCCTCGGCGACCAGTTGCGACAGGACCGGGCTCATCAGGTCGCCATGGTAGTCGCGGAGCGGTCCGAAATACCTGGCGACACCGTAGAGATGCACCGTCCGGTGCCACTTCCAGGCGTCGGCCATGTTTGCGGGCAGTTCGACCTCCTCGCAATCGGCGCCCAGGGACGCGGCGAAGCCCTCGATGGCGGCCCGCATCCGCGCCTCGCCCTTCTCCCAGATCGGGGTCCGCACGAAGGCCAGCCGTGGACGCTTGGGCGGCGCCTCCATGGCGATCCGTACCAGCGGTGCCCGCGAACGCGGGCCGCAATCGGGATCGCCGGGGTCCGAGGCGGTCATGCACTGCGCCAGCAGCGCGACGTCCTCGACTGACCGGCCATAGCTGCCGATGGTATCCAACGGCGCAGACTGCCAGGCGATGCCGACGCGGCTGACCGCGCCGAAGGTCGGCTTCAGCGCATGGACGCCGCAATAGCTTGCGGGCCGGATCACCGAGCCTCCCGTCTGGGTGCCGAGCGCCGCCGGCACCATCCCCGCCCGCACCGCCGCGCCGGAGCCGGACGACGACCCCCCCGGCGTATGGGCCGGGTCGACCGGGTTGCGGGTCTTGCCGGGTGCCCGGTTGGCGAGCTCGGTGGTTACCGTCTTGCCCAGGATCACCGCCCCGGCGTCGCGCAACAGCCGCACGCAGGCGGCATCCGCATCCGGGCGCCGCCCCTTGTGGCCGGCAAAGCCATTCTCGGTGGGCATGTCGGCGGTATCGATGATGTCCTTGATCCCCACCGGCACGCCGTGCAGCGGGCCGGTGCCGTGGCCACGCGCCCGCTCGGCATCCCGCTGCCGCGCCTGTTTCAACGCCAGGTCGGGGTCGAGACAGGTCCAGGCCTGCACCTCCGGCTCGCGTTGCTCGATGCGCGCGAGGCAGGCGGAGACCAGTTCCTCGGACGAGAGCTTGCCGCTGGCAATCAGCCGGGCGGCCTCGGCGGTGCCGAGATCAGCGGGGTCGGTCATTCTTCGGGCTCCATGAACTCCCGCGTCCAGCGGTCGTAATCCGCCTTGCGGGTCACCTGCGCCATCAGTTCCTTCGACGCGAGGCCGGTCAGATCGCCGGGCGCCGTGCCGTCGCGCAGCGCCTTCAGCGTATCGTGCATCGCCTGAATGGCTGCGGGCAGGGTCGGGTGGCCGCGCAGGCAGATCTTTACCTTGTTCGCCGCCAGTTCCTGCGCATCCATGGTCCGCCAGGACGGTCCGGCCATCACCATCGGCACCGAGACCGCCGCCGCCAACGCCTCGACCTGCGCGCGGGTGGTCACGTCCAGCAGGAACAGCG
>DATHZU010000559.1:0-2267 GCA_035458445.1 Thermohalobaculum sp.
GGCTGCGGCTCGTAGTCGATGCCGGCCGCCATGGACTCGCGCGCGTGAAAGGGCTCGTAGAGGGCCATCGCGGCACCCTCTCCGCGCGGCAGGATGATCTGCGGTGCCGTCGCGCGATCCAGTTTCGGGGCGGTCAGCGTCAGGTCATCGGTGCCCGGCGCGCGGAACAGCGTCATGATCCGGCGCTCGATGATCTCCCCGGCTCGCCGCGTGGTCCGATAAACCTCGACCACGCAATCGACCCCATTGTGCAATTGTTTCTGCGGATCGGCCAGCGGCTCGCAGGCCAGCAGCGTGCCGGCCTTGAACCGCCTGTCGCAGGAATCGTCGAGCACGCGGGCGGCGAAGGCTTGCGTCGAGCCCCGGAAATCGGCGGGCACCGGCACCTCGCCGGCGACCGCGTTCTCGTTCACCTCGCTGAACGCGGCGGCCAGGGCGAGCTTCAGCGGCAGGCGGCGGCCGGGGGTTGTTCGGAACGGAATGCCCGTCGCCGCCTCCAGCTTATAGATGGTTTTCAGCGACGGTCCGCTGGCGTTGCGCGGATCATTCAAGCGCTTGTTGAGCGTCGAGGGGCTGAGGCCCGCTTTGACGGCGAGGTAGCTGGGCGTCCAGCCGAGCTTGGACTTGACGAGTTCCACATAGTCGAGCAGCGCGAGCACCGCCGGTTCGATATCGCCGACGCCGCCGGATTGGGTCGTGGGTGCGGGCATGCCGAATATATTGCGCGAATGTGCGCGCGCGTCACCGGGTAAAAAGACGCTTGTCATTGCGCAAAAATACGCATATGTTGTGGTTTGCAATCTCACAAATCACAACAGCTGGTGTAATCCCCTAGATGTTGACAATCCCGGAACCGGACACGCGGAAAAAACTCCTAGAGGAAATTCACGATTTCGTGAGCGCGACCGGGATGACACTTGACGCCCTCGGTCGGGCGGCGGTCGGCGACGGGCGTTTGGTCGAGCGGCTGCGGGCCGGGCGGGATATCGGGACCAAGAAGCTGGACCGCATCCGCGCCTGGATGGCCGCCGAGCGGGGGCGGCGGGACCAAGAGGCGCGGAGCGGGGCACCCGCGACAGGGAGACCCCACGACCCGGCGCGGAGCGCGGCGGATATGCACGAGGGGGCCGCGACAGGGACACGCCGGGAAACCGCCGGCCGGGCGGCCGAGCCGGCAACGGAGGGCCCGTCATGAGCTTCGAGGAGATCAGGAAGGGCGCCGGCGGTAAGGCGCTGGACGGCGTCTCGATCGCCATCGGCTCGGGCGGCCACGGCCGGCAGGTGCGCCTCGCCTTCGGCCCGGCGGCGATCGCGGCGCTGGGCGTGGCGTTCGGGCAGAGCGTGGCGCTGCTGCTGGGCGCCGGGGCGGACGCCGGGCGCCTGCGGGTCAAGCGGGCGGCCGAGGGCTTTAAAGTCCATCGGCACGCGGGCCTGTCCCTGCGCGTGGTGTGCGCGCCCTGGCCGGGCGCGCCCGAGGAAAGCTTCCGGGCGGCGCGGGTCGCCTGGCGGCCGGTCGGCGCCGGGGAGATCGAGATCGACCTGCCGGAGGCCTGGGGCGGGCCGGGGGCCGAAGCCGAACCCGCCCGGGCCGGCGGGGTTGGCGGTGCGGCCGCCGGCCCGGGCGGCATGAAATCCCCAACCCCGCCGACCGGGGCGGATCCGGGGTCGCGCGGCGCGCAAACATCAAAGGACGTTTCCGACCTGGTGTTCGACGATCCCAAGCCCGGGCGGATCAGGGCGTCGCGCATCAGGCCGGGGCAGCCGATCGGCACCGGGCTGGCGGGCGAGGGGGCGGAATGATGGACAGCATCGCAATCGAGACGACGATCGGCGTCACCGTCGAGGTCGAGGTCGCGGCCCGGCGCGGCGCCATGGCGGTGACCCGGCAGATCGAGGGTTCCGGATGGACGCTGACCCATGTCGAGACCGGGTTCCGGGTGCCCTTCGATTTCGCCGTGCAGGCGCGGGCCATAGCGGCCCTGGGGGCGCTCGACGCGCTGGTCGACTGGGAGGCGTTCCTGGCCGCCCGCGTGACCGGCCGCGACGTGAGCACAACCATCATGGTGATCTGCGAAATCTGCGAATCCCTGGGCGGGCGCCCCGATCCCAGGCCGGGCGCTTGCGACACCGAAGTGCTGGCACAGCGCCGAGGCGACGGGCGGCGCCGATGACCGCGCGCCTGGACCGCGAAACGGCGGCGGCCGTGGCGGCCGAGGTGGTGGCGCGGCGCGCCCGGGGCTTCCGGGTGCGCGCCATCTGCCGGCAGA
>DATHZU010000560.1:0-2458 GCA_035458445.1 Thermohalobaculum sp.
TCGCGACGCCGAAATAGACGCGGCCACCGAAGCGGCGGATCACTTCGATCTGGGTCGGATCACCGTCGAGCGCGGTGAAGGGGATTCCCCGCGCCGCCAGAATCCGGGCGATGATCTGGCCAAACCGGCCAAGACCCGCGATGACGACATGCGCCTCGCTCTCCGGAATCTCGTCGAAGGCCGGTGTCGGCGATGGCTTGGTGAGCAGCCCGGTGAGCCATTTCTCCGTCAGCAGGATTACCGGTGTTGCCAGCATTGTAATGGTCACGACCACATTGATCAGCGAGGCGACATCGTTGGCGATGACACCGGTGGTGATCGCGATGGCGGTCAGGACGAAGGCGAACTCCCCGCCCTGGGCGAGGGCACAGGCAAAGCGCCGGCTCGTGTCCGACGGCAAACCATAGCGCCGGCCCAGCCGGTCGAGGATCAAACCCTTGACGAGCATGAGCCCGGCTGCGCTGACGGCGATGATGCCCGGCTGGCTGGCCAGCAGGCCAAGATCCAGTGTCATGCCGATCGAGATGAAAAAGAGTCCGAGCAGCAGGGTCTCGAAAGGTTTGATGTCCGCTTCGATCTCGTGGCGGTAGCTGGAGTCGGCGAGCAGTGCCCCGGCAATGAAGGCGCCGAGGGCGGCGGATAAACCGACCCGGTCCATGACGATCTCGATTATCACGATTGTGAGCAGACCGAGTGCCGTCATGGCCTCGTTGACCCCGGTCCGGGCTATGAGATGAAACGCTCGGCCGAGCAGGTAGCGCCCGGCGAGCGCAATCGCTGCGATGGCGGAGACGCCGTACAGCGCCCCCTCCAGCGTCATCGTATGAATGCTGTCGCCGCTCACCGACAGGAGCCCGACGAATGCGATCATTGGGATGGCCGCGAGATCCTGGAACAACAGCACCGAGAACGCGAGCCTGCCGTGGCGCAACTCCAGCTCCCCGGTCTCCTTCAGCACCTGAAGGACCATGGCCGTCGACGAGAGCGACAACGCCAGACCGATGAACAATGCCTGCCGCCAGCTGCCGATATGGCTCAGCATCAGCGCTGTAAGAAGCACGGCAGTGATGCCGACCTGCCAGCCACCTACGCCGAAGACGCCCCTTCTCATGGCCCAAAGGCGCTGCGGCTTCAGCTGGAGGCCGATCACGAACAATAGCAGCACGACACCGAACTCCGAGACGTGCAAGATCTTCTCCGGATCGGTGAAAACACCCAGCAAATGCGGACCGATGACGACTCCCGCCAACAGGTAGCCGAGAACCGCGTCAATGCGCAGGAACCTTGCCAACGGGACAATAATGCCGGCGGCTGCCAGCAGCACAGCGACTTGAGTCAGGCTGATGTCGCCCAAGGGCTATCCTTCTTTCGTTTGGCAGCACCACAAGCCCGGCGCGGCACAACGCGGCACAACGATGAAATCGGTGCCGGTGCTGTGATAATCAAGCATTGATCGCGCTGACGTCGCTCGCTTCCAGATGTCGCCGTTTGGCACAACCAGGCCCCTGCTCGCGTGCAAGCGAATGTCGGTTCCGGCCGCGGCATCCGACGGTGCGGCGCTAAGGCGCGGCCGATGGGCTCACCGGCCCGGCCCCTACCTCCGCCTGATGAACGCCCGGCTGATCCCCAGCGAGGCGATGGCCAGCCACAGCACCTCGATCAGGATGGCGCCGGGGTTGGGCCGGAAATACAGCGAGACCAGCAGCAGGATCGACCCGCCGGCATTGACGATGTGATAGCGGAACCCCTCCGGGTCGACGCGCTTCAGCGATACCGCCAGATAGGCGGCGCAGATCATCAGCGAGCCGACCACGCCCACGAAGTCCAGAAAGGTGAAATCGTTCCACATGGGGCGCGATGGTAACGGCGCGGGCCGGGCTTGCAAGCGCCAGCCCGCGCCGGAACCTTACCCCCGCGCCGCCAGCGCCGCGACGATGGCGTCGCCCATCTCGGCCGTCGAGACCGGCTTGCCGCCCGCCGCGCCCATCAGGTCGCCCGTGCGCACGCCCTTGGCCAGCACGTCCTCGACCGCGCTCTCCAACGCATCCGCCTCGGCGCCCAGGTCGAAGGAATAGCGCAGCGCCATGGCGAAGCTAAGAATACAGGCGATCGGGTTGGCCTTCCCCTGGCCCGCGATGTCCGGGGCCGAGCCATGCACCGGCTCGTACAGCGCCTTCGGCCGGCCATTGGCCATCGGCGCGCCGAGGCTGGCCGAAGGCAGCATCCCCAGGCTGCCGGTCAGCATCGCCGCGCAGTCGCTGAGAATATCGCCGAACAGGTTGTCGGTCACGATCACGTCGAACTGCTTGGGGTTGCGCACCAGCTGCATGGCGCCGTTGTCGGCATACATGTGGCTCAGTTCCACGTCCGGGTACTCGGTGTCGTGGACGAAGGTTACCTCCTCGCGCCACAGGATGCCGGCCTCCATCACGTTGGCCTTCTCCATCGAGCAGACCCG
>DATHZU010000561.1:0-2086 GCA_035458445.1 Thermohalobaculum sp.
AGACCCTCAGGAGTGGCTCGACGGGCGGGAAGGGCTGCAAGGCTCGTGGTGGCCGGATTGGGCGCAGTGGTTGGCGGAGCATTGCGGGCCCAAGGTGCCGGCTCCTGAACTCGGATCGGCGCAGTTCCCGCCCCTTGGCCCCGCTCCCGGATGCTATGTACTGGAGTGATGCCGCGGAGCCGCCACCAGCGGCGTCGCCGCACCGATGAAGACCGGCGCCAGAATGCACTGAAATGCACACCGAGTTCCCACAGGAGACAGGGTAGTGTCCAGACTCTTTCGCACTTTTGGTCAAGCGACGACGGCTCTGTGGTGATCGTTTTTCGCCGCGTGTAGCGGGTCCATGTTCATGTACTTGCGGGTTGACCACTGGGTTCCGGCGATATGCCGGAGCCGGGCCGCGGCCAGGTTCAGGCAGGACTGGCCGTCGGGGAAGGCTCCGACCACTCGCGTTCGCCGCCTGATCTCGCGCATGATGCGTTCCAGCGGGTTGTTCGTCCTCAGCTTGATCCAGTGGCTGTCCGGGAAGGCGTAGTAGGTCAGGGTTTCCCCGATATGGGCGTCGACGAGCTCCGCCGCGCGCACCAGACGCTGGCGGCGGAGCTCGGCGACGACGGCCCTGGCTTTCTCTTCGGCGGCTGCCCGGTTCTCCTGCGCATGTATGGCCTTGAGCATGTGGCTGACCTCGCGCACCTTCGTTGACGGCACGTGGCTGAAGACGTTGCGGTAAAAGTGCACGATGCAACGCTGCCAGCGGGCGTCCGGAAGGTAGTCGGTGACGCTCTCGACCAGGCCCCGGCAAGCATCCGAGGTGATCAGCTCGACGCCCTGGAGCCCGCGGTCGACCAGGTGGCGCAGGAAAGCCGACCAGCCGGCCTTGTCTTCCTTGGCGCCCTCGCAGATACCCAGGATCTCGCGAAAACCCTCCGAGGTTACGCCGATCGCCACCAGGAGCGAGACGTTGCGCACCTCGCCGGCCCATGTCCGCTTCATCACGATGCCGTCCAGATAAACATATGGGTGCGCCCCCTCGATAGGGCTGTTCCGCCACGCCTCGATCTTCGCGTAGATCTTCTTGTTCAAGTTCGAGACCGTGCTCGGGCTGACCCGCGTGCCCCACAGCGCCTCGGTGATGTCCTCGACCCGGCGCACCGACACACCGGCCAGGTACATCTCGATCAGCGCTTCCTCGACCGAGCTCTCGCGCCGCCGGTAGCGCTCGATAATGGCGGTCTCGAAGGTCTGACGGCGCAGCTTCGGCACCTTGAGGTCGACTTCGCCGGCCTTGGTGTGCAGCGACCGCTCGTAGTGCCCGGCGCGGGTGTCCTTCCTGGCCTCGCTGCGCTCATAGCGGCCGGCGCCGCACAGCCGGTCCGCCTCGGCGTCCAGCATCGCATTCAAGGCTTCCTCGACGGTGCCACGCACCATCTCGCCAAGGTGATCTCTGATACGCGCCTCGTCGATCTGGATCACCTGGCCCATCGGCTTGCTCTCCGTCTTGTCGTCCATTCGCAGCTCCTCTCAACTATTCTGAAAGGAACCGCCGCGCTCGGCAAATGTGCGAAAGACTCTGTACGTTATCCGATCAAGGCGCGGTTCACGCGGGCCGTCCGGGATTCCGGTAGGGTGGGGTTTCACCCCACCGTTACGCCGGATGGGCAACGCAGCGTGGTGGGGTGGAACCCCACCCTACGGTCGGAATCGAAGCTCAAGAAAGGCGATGCGGGAATCTGGCAGCGCCGGTTCTGGGAGCATCACATCCGGGACGAGGCCTATTACGCGGCAAATGTGCGGTATTGCTGGATCAACCCGGTGAAGCACGGCTTGGCCGCGCGGGCGGCCGATTGGCCGTTCTCGTCGATCCACCGCGACATCGCGCGCGGGCAGGTGGAGCCCGAGTGGTCGGGGGTCATTCCGGAAGGGGCATTCGGCGAGTAGGGTGGGTGCAACCCACCATCGCCCGACCGCCATCGCGAATAGTGGTGGGTTAGCACCCACCCTACTTGCTTGCGCCCGGCCGATCGACGCCCCGGGTCAAGCCCGGGACATCGGGAGAGAGAGGCGGCCGCGGGTCTATGCGGAGGCG
>DATHZU010000562.1:0-13916 GCA_035458445.1 Thermohalobaculum sp.
AGCGCCTGCACGTCGACCACCCTGTCCGGGCCGACGCCGAACTTCTCGCGCACCTGGTCGGGGCCGATGGGGTTGTTCTTCATCGGGTCGAGCATGTCGACGCCCGGGCCCACGAGCTGCATCAGGTCCTTGTCGGACGAGACGATTGTCACCGTCGCCCCGGCCTCGGCCGCCTGACGGGCGTAAGTCGCGATCAGGTCGTCGGCCTCGAAGCCCTCCATCTCGACCGAGGGGATACCGAAGGCCCGCGTGGCGTCGCGGATCAGCGGGAACTGCGGCACCAGATCCTCGGGCGCCGGGGGGCGGTGGGCCTTGTATTCGGGGTACATGTCGTTGCGGAAGCTACGTCCCGAATAGTCGAAGATCACCGCCAGATGGGTTGGCCCCCCAGTGCCGAAGCCCATCAGCATCTTGTGCAGCATGTTGCAGAAGCCCGCGACGGCGCCCACCGGCAGCCCGTCGGACTTGCGGGTCAGGGGGGGAAGCGCGTGATAGGCGCGGAAGATGAAACCCGAGCCGTCGATCAGGTAGAGGTGATCGCCCTTGCCGATGCCCGCTGGCTGATCCCCCGCCATCGGATCAGTGATCCGCCGCGCCCGGCTTCAGCGTGAACTTCTTGTCGCAATAGGGGCATTCCACGAAACCCTCCTCGCCGATGGCGAGCCAGACGCGGGGATGGCCGCTGGGCTCGCCGCCGCCGTCGCAGGCGATGCGGCGGGTGGTGACTTCCTCGGTCTCGGGGGCTTCGATTGCCATGTTCGGGGTCTCCGTGAAGGGCAGGGGTCGATTGACCGGCGTTGCGCCCGCATGATAGCGATCCCGTCACGCCGGGCAAGCCGTCCGCCACGCTTCATGCGAAGGGAATCCCGTCCTCAATGCCCCGGAACGCCATCGAGGTACGGAACCTGGTGAAGACCTATGGCGGCAACCGCCGCACCGGGCCGAGACAGGCCCTGAAGGGGGTGGACCTGGACATCCCGGCCGGCTCGATCTTCGGGCTGCTGGGGCCGAACGGGGCCGGGAAGTCGACCTTCATCAACATCCTGGCCGGCCTGGTGCTGAAGACCGCAGGCAGCGTGCAGATCTGGGGCTTCGACCAGGACAGGAACCCGCGCCACGCCCGCGCCGCCATCGGCGTGGTGCCGCAGGAGCTGAACATCGACCCGTTCTTCTCGCCCATCGAGTCGATGGAGGTGCAGGCGGGCCTCTACGCGGTGCCGAAATCCGAGCGCCGGTCGATGGAAATACTGGAGCGCGTCGGACTGGGCGAACATGCCCATGCCTATGCCCGCTCGCTGTCGGGCGGCATGCGGCGGCGGCTGCTGGTGGCCAAGGCGCTGGTGCACAACCCCGCGGTGCTGGTGCTGGACGAGCCGACGGCGGGGGTGGATATCGAGCTGCGCCGGATGTTGTGGGACTATGTGCGCGAGCTGCATGCCCAGGGCACCACGGTGATCCTGACCACCCACTATCTGGAAGAGGCGGAAGCGATGTGCGACCGCATCGCCATCCTGAACCATGGCGAGGTGGTGGCCTGCGAGGACACGCCGGACCTGCTGGCGCAGATCGATTCGAAGACACTGCTGCTGCGGCTGGCTGCCCCCTGCGACGCGCCGCCTGACCTGGGGCCGGAGGTGGTTGCGCGGATGCGGGCGCCGGACCTGCTGGCGCTGACCTATCCGCGCCGCCGGGTCTCGGCCCCGGCGCTGGTGGCGGGCGCCCAGGCGGCCGGGCTCGAGATCGTCGATCTGGCGACCGAGGAGCCGAAGCTGGAGGAGGTTTTCCTGACGCTGACCCGCCCAGCGGCGGAGTGAACGTCCAGCGCAGCCGCCCCGCCTTTGGATGCCGGGGGCGATGTGCGTCATCCGCTGTCGCTATGGTATCATGATATTCCGAACCGTAAGGGGGGCGCGGACCGGGCCGGACCTCGCGCCCCGCCCGGGCCGCAGCGAAGGGAGGAGATCATGCCGATCACCGGAGGCTGTCTTTGCGGGCACCTGCGCTATCAGGGCGACGGGCCGCCGCGATGGATCGTGCATTGCCACTGCCGGATTTGCCAGCGCCATTCCGGGGCGGAATTTCTCACCTATGTCGGTTTTGCGATCGACGACCTGGAATGGGCCGGAGAAGGCCCGGCGGTCTATGAATCCTCGCCCGGGGTCGAGCGTGGCTTCTGCCCCCGGTGCGGCAGCACGGTCAGCTTCGCCCGGCCGCCGCGCGGCGAGATCAGCGTGTTTGCGGGCACGCTCGACGATCCGGATGGCATCGCGCCCACGGGCCATGCCTTCTATGACCACCACTTCGCGTGGATGGAGATCGATGATGGCCTGCCGCGCTACGCCCGGCATCCGCCGGGCAACGAGGACCGCGACCTCGGCTGAGGCCGAGGCCCCGTTGGCTGGTCCCATTGCCAGGAGCGGCAGTCTACCGGGCCGGCAGAAAGGCCGGCGGCGCCGGGCGGAAGCCGGCTTCGAGAACAGCTACCGTGGCGGCAGGGGTCAGGACCCTGACCACGCCATTCGTGCCACTCCCTGAATCGGAATACCCGCCAGGCGACCACAGCCAGAGCCTGCCGCGCCATTTCAACAGCGGCACGTCCGGCTTCTCCGGCAGATTGAGAAATACCCCGTCGGGCAGTCGCGAGAGGACCGCAGCATGCGTCACCTGCACGCGGCCGCGTGTGACGCGGGCCTGGTGCAGGTGTCGGTCGATCTCGGCGGCCGAGGTTCCCGGCAACCCCGCCGCCGCCCAGGCGGCCCTGAAGCGCTTGTAGTCGGCGTTGCGGCATTCGGCGCAGGGGCGGTGCCCGGCGGCCAGCGCCGACACCTCGTCCCAGAAGAACAGCGCCGTATAGACCGTCGGCGAGCCCGGCGGCGGCATCGGCGCGCGTCGGCGGCCGCGGAACTCGGTGACGCAGCAGACCCAGTTCCTGTGGCGCCAGCGGGCGGTGCCGAGGCGCCCGGCGCCATCGTGCAGGCAGCCGCGGTTGCCCATCAGCGCCCCGCGCCATGGCTGGGCGACGATCTCTCCGGTCGGCAGAACCCGGTTCTGGAGCGTCATGGGGCCTCCGTCCGCAGGCGTCCGCATGCGGACACCTGGTCAAGCCATTGAAAACAAACGAAACGGATGCGCGGCGGAAATCATGGTTAACCGAGTGTCACGACGCCAGCGGGTCCGGCGCCGGGTTGCCGCCGCAGACCAGCACCGCGATGCGCTCGCCCGGGGCGGGGACATAGGCGCCGGAGGTCAGGGCCGCCAGCGCCGTGGCGCCGCCGGGCTCGGCCAGCACGCGCAGGCCGCGCCACAGCCGGCGCTGCGCCTCGGCGATGGCCGCATCCGTGACCAGCAGGCTCGTCACGCCCTGGGCGGTCGCGAGACCGTGGCAGATCGCCCCGATCTTCCGGGCGCCCAGCGCGTTGGCGGCGATGCCGGACACCTCGACCTCGGCGTCCGGCCCCTCGGCCAGAGCGCGGTGCAGTGTGGGGCAGTTTTCCGGCTCGACGGCGATCACCCTGCGCCGCCCGGCCAGCCAGCCCAGTGCCCCGGCGATCAGCCCGCCGCCGCCGACCGCAATCAGCACGGTGTCGGCGTCGAGGCCCTGTTCCTCCCATTCCAGCGCCACGGTGCCCTGGCCCGCCACCGTCTCGGGCGCGTCATAGGCGTGAACCTGGATCGCCCCGGTTTGCGCCTCGTAGGCCTGCGCGGCAGCCAGGGCGTCCGGATAGAGGCCCTCGGTCACCACCAGGTCGGCCCCGGTCTCGCGGATCAGCGCGATCTTGGCGGGGCCGGCGATCTTCGGCACGAAGATGCGGGCGGGGATGGCGAGCTTGCGCGCCGCAAAGGCCACTGCAGCGCCGTGATTGCCGCCCGAGGCCGCGACCACGCCCGACTGCGGCACATCGCGCGACAGAAGGTTGTTGAACGCGCCCCGCGGCTTGAAGCTGCCGGTGTGCTGGAGGAGTTCCAGCTTGAGCTGGACGGGGTATGCGAGGCCGAGGCCATCGTCCACTGTCAGGACCGGCGTGCGGCGGACATGACCGCGAATTCGCTCGGCGGCCGCCTGGATCGCACCGAGAACCGGTTCGTCATCTGGGGTCATGCTCTGGTTCCCTCCATTGCGCCAGGCGCGACGCCGGTGCGCGGCGAGCCTATATCGGTGAGATGCGCCCGGCAAATGTGGATTACCCTGAAATCTCGCACCTTGCCCTTGTCGGCAGTCAAAATAGGTGCATATACACATAGAGAGACCGCTCGAGAACCCAGACTGGACCTGAAAGCCACACCAGATGATCTCCGATCTCATGAGTCCCGCCAATTGCGCTTGCTTCAACCTGCGCCGGGCTGCGCGTCAGGCGACGCAGGCCTTCGACAGGGCGCTGCGGCCAGCCGGAATCCAGGCGACCCAATTCACCCTGCTGGCACTCCTTGCCCAATCCGGCGAGGCGGACATGCCGGTGACCGAGCTTGCCGGGCGTCTGGGGCTCGACCGTACGACGCTGACCCGCAACCTCGCGGTCGCCGAGCGGTCAGGGTGGCTCGAATCCCGCCCCGGTGAGGATCGGCGCGAACGCCGGGTCGCGCTGACCGATGCAGGACGGGCGAAGCTGGCGGCGGCCCTGCCGCTGTGGAAATCGGCACAGACCCGTGTGGTGGTGGAGATGGGAGAGGACCGCATGGCCGATCTTTTGACCACACTCCGGCAAATGTAGGCAGGCAGACGGAAAGGAACAAGCGAGCAGACTGCGCCTGAAAGAGTGCATATACACCTAACTTGGAAAGGAAAATCGATGACTGAACACGCTCTTGTCCCCGATTCACGCAACTACCACGCCGCGGTCTGGGTCGGCGCGATTGCCTTCGCCTGGGCAGCGATCGTCGTCATTCTCGCGAATAATGGCATGTTCGATGCGCCGCCGGATCAGCCGCCGCGCGCGATCCTCGTTGCTGTCACTGGGCCGGTGATGGCCTTTCTGGCAGCGATGTGGCTCTCGCCTCGCCTGCGCGGGCTCGCCCTGGGGCTCGATCCCGTGCTGCTGACCGAGATGCAATCCTGGCGCATCCTCGGCGGCCTGTTTCTCGCGGTCTACGCCTTCGGCCACCTGCCGGGCCTCTTCGCCTGGCCTGCAGGGCTGGGAGATGTTGCCATCGGCGTCGCCGCCCCCTTCGTGGCGCTGAGCCTGAGACGCAATCGGGCGGCGCTCGCCAGCGGCAGGTTCCGTTTGTTCCATTATTTGGGGCTGCTGGATTTCGCCATCGCGGTCGGCGCTGGGGTGCTCTCGCGCAATGTCATACCCGGGCTGGTCGATGGCGTGACCTCAGCGGCGATGGGGCAACTCCCGCTGGTGCTGATCCCGGCAGTGGCCGTGCCGAGCTTCATCATCCTGCATCTGATCGTGCTGATGCAGTCTGCGCGCAAGGAGTGAAGGAAAACGGGCCGTCCTCCGGGGCGGCCCTACTCAGCCGATTCCTGCCTCCGCCGCGATCTCCGCCCTCGTCTTCCGCGCCCGCTCGGTGGCGCTCTTCAACTGCCCGCAGGCGGCCATGATGTCCTCGCCGCGCGGGGTGCGCACAGGGCTCGCGTAGCCGGCGCGGTTGACGATTTCGGCGAAGGCCTCGATCCGCTCCCAGGTCGAGCGCTCGTAGGGCGCGCCGGGCCAGGGGTTGAAGGGGATCAGGTTGATCTTCGCCGGGATGCCCGCGATCAGCTTCACCAGCCGCCGCGCATCGGCGTCGGAATCGTTCACGTCGCGCAGCATCACGTATTCGAAGGTAATCCGCTCGGAGTTCGACAGCCGGGGATAGTCCCGGCAGGCCTGCATCAGGTCCTTCAGCGGCCATTTGCGGTTGATCGGCACCAGGGTGTCGCGGATCGCATCGGTGGTGCCGTGCAGCGAGATCGCCAGCAGGGTACAGATCTCCTCGCCCGCGCGCACGATCTCGGGCACCACGCCCGAGGTCGACAGGGTGATGCGGCGGCGGCTGAGGCTCAGGCCCTCGCCGTCCATGGCGATCTTCATCGCGTCGCGCACGCCCTCGAAGTTGTAGAGCGGCTCGCCCATGCCCATCAGCACGATGTTCGAGATCAGGCGCCGCTCGGGCGGACGCTCACCCGCCACGGGCCATTCGCCCAGGTCGTCGCGGGCGACCATGATCTGGCCGACGATCTCGGCCGGGGTCAGGTTGCGGACCAGCTTTTGCGTGCCGGTATGGCAGAACGAGCAGGTCAGCGTGCAGCCGACCTGGCTGGAGACGCAGAGAGTGCCGCGGTCCTCCTCCGGGATGTAGACCGCCTCGACCTCGTGGCCCCCGGCGATGCGCAGCAGGTATTTGCGGGTGCCGTCCGCCGAGACCTGGCGGGTCACGATCTCGGGCCGGGCGATGGTGAACTGCTCGGCCAGCAGCGCCCGGTAGTCCTTCGCGAGGTTGGTCATCGCCGCGAAGTCCGAGACCCCGCGCTGATAGATCCACTGCCACAGCTGGCCGGTGCGCATCTTCGCCTGCGCCTCCGGCGTGCCGGCGGCGATCAGCGCGGCGCGAAGCCCGTCGCGGGTCAGGCCGACCAGGTTCGCGCGCACCTCCGGCGCCGCCCGGCGGGGCAGCGTCGCGAAGTCGGGCTGGATCGCGCCGGTCTTGGGCGCGTCAGGGCGCGGGGCGTGCTGGGTAGTCATCGGGTGTCTGCCGTTCCGGTCATGTCCTGCGAAAGATAGTCGGCCTCGCCCTTCCGGGAAAGGCCGCTGCCGATATCACATCGCGGGCCGGCTGGCCAGTTCGGCTACTTGCAGAGGTCGGTTGCAGAATCGAGCGCCGCCGAGAAGCCGGACAGCGAGAACGTGTCCACGGTCTTCGTCCCGCGCTGAGACTCGCCTTCCATGCTGGCCCTGGCGCCGCGCCGGAATGCGTCGACGATCCGCCCGTCGTCCTCGGGCGACAGTGCCCAGGCGTTCTCACCCAAGGTGAACATGCTGAAGCTGTCCGAGCCGACCTTGACCTCGACCTTCGATTCCGGTTTGAACGGATAGCCGCCGAGGAACGAGACCTCGTTTACCACCCCGTCCGCCGGGCGGATCGAGACCATCAGGAAGATGTCGCCCCGGTTCACCTGGACCGTCTTGCCGCCGCGCGAAGCCACCCAGCTAGTGGGCTTCGAGACGATCCAGCAAATCTTCTGCCCCTCGGCTCCGGCCTGGAAGATCGACCAGTCCTTGCTCGCATCCACGCGAGGCTGGGTTTGCGCCTGGGCCATGCCCAACCCCAGCGCACAAGCCAGCAACGCGGCCGCGCCCGTCTTCACGAAATTGATCATGCTCGCCTCATTCTGCGTCGTCCATGGGTCTTGCCTGTGTGCCGGGTTGGCTGATTATACCTGTTTGCCCCGTACCAAACAGCAGCATACTGTAACTGTCGGGTAGAATTCCACCCCATGGCTGAGCGATTTTGCGTGCCATGTCCAGTCAACGTCGCGGCGGTGTGGTTCCGGCGCGCAGGGAAGGGTCCGGCGATGGGTCAGAACGCGAATCCGGTGCTTGCGGAGATCTGGC
The DNA here is from genome assembly GCA_035458445.1 of Thermohalobaculum sp. GTDB lineage: Bacteria > Pseudomonadota > Alphaproteobacteria > Rhodobacterales > Rhodobacteraceae > Thermohalobaculum. The sequence goes on from DATHZU010000562.1 coordinate 7,539, forward strand.
GCGGCGACATCCTGGAATCGGTTCATCGCGGCACCGCGGTGGTCTGCACGCCGGCGGGCGAGGTGGTCGAGGCCTGGGGCGACCCGGACCGGGTGATCCTGCCGCGCTCGGCCTGCAAGATGATCCAGGCCCTGCCGCTGGTCGAGAGCGGCGCCGCCGACGCGGCCGGACTGGCGCCCGAGCACCTGGCGCTGGCCTGCGCCTCGCATGCGGGCACCGACCGGCATACAGGGCTGGCGCGGAAATGGCTGGCGGGGCTGGGCCTCGGCGAGCGCGACCTGCGCTGCGGCGTGCACGCGCCGAACGATCCCGGGACCCGCCATGCCCTGCGCATGGCCGGGCGCGCGCCGGACCAGTTCCACAACAACTGCTCGGGCAAGCACTCCGGCTTTCTGACCGCGAACCGGCACATCGGCGGCGGGGCCGAATATATCGACCCGGAGCACCCGCTGCAGAAGGCGGTGCGCCAGGCCACCGAGGAGGTCACCGGAACCGGGGTCGAGGGCTTTGCCATCGACGGCTGCTCGGCGCCGAACTTCGCCGTGCCGATCCGGGGGCTGGCCACTGCCATGGCGCGGTTCGCGGCGCCCGGGGCGAGCTTCACCGGTGCCCGGGGCGCGGCGGCGCTGCGCCTGCGCGAGGCGATGGCGGCGCATCCGGAGCTGGTCTCGGGCGAGGGCCGGGCGACCACCGAGCTGATCCGCGCCTGCCGGGGCAGGGCGGTGGTAAAATCCGGGGCCGAGGCGGTCTTCACGGCCATGCTGCCCCAGCGGGGCCTGGGCATCGCGCTGAAGATCGACGACGGCAACGGCCGCGGCAGCCAGGCGGCGATGGCGGCCCTGCTGGCGCGCTTCGGGGCGCTGGAGCAAAGCGATCCGGCCTATGGCGACAATGCGGATGCGCCGATCCTGAACTGCCGAGGTATCGCGCATGGCCATATCCGGGCTGCGGCGGTGCTGACCGGCTGAGGCACCCGTTCCCTAGCCGCTTCGGCGCCGGTGGGCATCGGGGCGGGCGAACAGCTCCCGCTTCAGGCGCACGCCGTGACCAGGGCCCTCGGCGGGGCGCACGGTACCGCCTTCCACCACCGGCAGCCCGTCGGCGAGTTCCCGGTACCAGCCGCTGAAGAAGGCGCGCACGCATTCCTGGATCAGCGCATTCTGTGCGTGGATCGAGAGGTGGCACGAGGCCGCCCAGACCACCGGGCCGGTGCAGTCATGCGGCGCCACCGGCAGGTGCGCCGCCTCGGCGATGGCGGCGATGGCCCTGGCCTCGGTGACGCCGCCGCACCACGAGAGGTCCAGCATCACCACGTCCACCGCGCGCGCCTCGATCATCGACAGGAACTGGCGCCGCCCGGCCACCGTTTCGGAGGCGGTGACCTTGGTCGAGACCTGCCGGCGCAGGTCGGCCAGGGCGCCGAAGCCCGACATCGCGATCGGGTCCTCGATCCAGTAGACATTGTAGGGCGCCACCGCGCGGGCGATCTCGACCGCCGCAGGCGCGCACCACTCGCCATGCAGCTCCAGCATGATCTGCATGTCATCCCCGACCGCCTCGCGGATCTTGCGGAACGGCTCGCAGCCCTCGGCCAGTTGGGCGGGCGTGATCGCCATGCCCTGGCTGGCCTCGGCATAGCGGTCGAAGGGCCAGATCTTCATGCCGGTGAACCCCTCGGCGCGGAGGCTCTTCGCCAGCGCGCCCGCGTCGGTCAGAAAGGCTTCGAGGTCCTCATAGGGTCCCTCGGCGTCCCCGAGCCCCCAATTGGTGGAATGCTGACCCACCGAGGCGCGCACGTACCGATACCCCGCACAGGTGTTGTAGGCGCGGATGCGCTCGCGCACCCGCCCGCCCATCAACTCCCACAACGGCGCGCCGGCGCGGTGCCCCCACAGGTCCCACAGCGCGATGTCGATGGCCGAGTTGCCCCTGGTCTCGACGCCGGAACCCTGATGGCCCACATGCGCCTTCAGCCGGCCGCGCAATTCCTCCGGGCCGGAGATTTCCCGGCCCGCCAGCTTTGGCGCGGCGCTCTCGTGGATATAGGCTTCGACCGCCTCGGCGCCGAAGAAGGTCTCGCCCAGGCCCCGGTTGCCGGCCTCGTCCTCGAGGATCACCCATAGGATGTTGGGGAATTCTCCCAGGCGCAGGGTCTCGACGGCAGCGATCTTCATGGGTCGTTCCTCGGGGCGGCTCGCCGGTTTCGGCGGCGCAATGCTTGCGCGGTACGCCCGGCTTTGCAAGCGCCGCCCTATAGCCGCCGCGGCAGATACAGCCAGCTTGCCAGCGCGCAGGCGATCAGCAGCGCTCCCAGCGCCACGAACACCGCGCCGATGCCCCAGAAACCCAGCAGCACGCCATAGACCAGCTGCGGCAGCAGCTCGCCCAGATCCATGTAGGACCGGTACACGGCGGTCATCTCGGCGCGTTCATGCGGGTGGACGGCCCGGTAGAACGGCACGGTGCCGACCGCGTCGGTGGGAATGATCAGCAGCATCGATGCCAGCAGCAGCGCGCCCGAGATCATCGGCGCCTCGGCGCCGAAATATCCGGCCGCCAGCAGGCAGACCCCGGTGGCGCCGAAGCTGGCGGCCGAGAGCTTCCGCACCCCGAACCTGCCCGCGTGGCGCCCCCACAGCAGCACCGTGACCAGCATCGCGTTCCCCAGCGACACCAGCAACCCGCCCGCGTCCTTGCCCATGCCGCCGGTGACCATCAAGAGCGGCGCGTAGACGAAGAAGGTCGACCAGCAGCTGGACCGGCCCCAGGCGATCAGCCAGGCCAGCCGCAGGCGCGGCTGGCTCCAGAACCGGCGGACATATCTGAGCGGATTGGCCGGAGCGACCTGCGGCCGGGTGAATGCCTTTCCGTCGGTGAGCCTCAGGTACCAGAACACCGCGAACAGAAGCGCGGCCCAGGACCCGCTCCACAGATAGGCGGCGCCCGGCCCGTAGCGCGTGTAGAGCAGCACCCCCAGATAGGGCGCCACCACCCAGCCGAGCGTACCGAAGCCGAGGCGCACGGAATCGTTCAGCACGTAATCCTGCTTGCGGATGTGGTCGAGGATATAGAGGCTGAGCGTCACGTTCAGGCAGGCCGCCCCGGTGACCCGCAGCACCATTCCGGCGACCAGCCCCGGCTCGGTGAAGCCGGTGAAGCAGAAGGCCGCGCCCAGCAGCGCCAGCGCCCCCAGCGAGTAGACCCAGCGCCGCGTCAGGTTGCGGATCAGAAAGGGGATCGCCAGGCTGAAGGCCAGGGCGCAGAACGCGGTGAAGGTATAGGCGAAGCTGACCCGCTGTTCCGAGGCGAGCAGGTCGTAGGCCTGGATCGGCAGCACCGTGGCGATCGAGGCGCGGGCGAAGGTCTCGACCGTGTAGAGACCGGCAAAGACCCGGATGCCCGGCTTTGGCGCCGCCGGAAGCCAGACAGGGTGGCGGACGTTGAAGGCCATTTCGGAGCATTGCTGAGCGGGCCGCTGCGCCGCGGCCGGCCGGGGGAGGGGGGCTGTCAGGCACAGTATTCGGAGCCGCTCCCGGCGGGTCTCGCCTGTCCGCGCCTGATTCAGGTCGCATCCGGGCTGTCAACGCGGTTGCCCGGCGCGGCCGGCTCGGGCATCAAGCGGTATGGCGGATTCCCCGCCCGGAACCCGGCCATGGCCCCTCTGTCCGATAACATGCGCGGCGCCGTCTACATGATGGTGTGCATGGCGGCCTTCGTGATCAACGACGCGCTGATGAAATCGGTCTCGGGCGGGCTGACGGTCTTTCAGGCGATGTTCCTGCGCGGCATCGCTGCGACAACGCTGGTGGGGTTGCTGGCGGCATACAAGGGGGCGCTTCTCCACCGCCCGGCGCCGGGCGACGGCAGGCTGCTGGTCACCCGTCTCGTCGGCGAGATCGGCGGCACGATCTGTTTCCTGACGGCGCTGTTCCATATGCCCATCGCCAACGCCACGGCGATCCTGCAATCGATGCCGCTGGCGGTGACGCTGGGCGCCGCGCTGTTCCTGCGCGAGCCGGTGGGCTGGCGGCGCTACTTGGCCATCGCCATCGGCTTCAGCGGCGTGCTGGTGATCGTGCGGCCGGGCGCCGAGGGCTTCAACACCTATGCCCTGTTCGCGGTGACGGCGGTCGCATTCATGGTACTGCGCGATCTCTCGACCCGGCGGCTGAGCCGCTCGGTCCCGTCGCTGTTCGTCGCCTTCACCACGGCGGCGGCGATCACCCTGACCGGCGGCGCGGTGTCGGCCTTCCAGCCCTGGCCGGAGGTTCCCATGACGACCGTCGGCACGTTGGCGGTCGCGGCGGGGTTCCTGTTCGTGGGCTACCTGTTCAATGTCATGACCATGCGGTCGGGCGAGATCGGCTTCGTGGCGCCGTTCCGCTACACCATCCTGATCTGGGCGATCCTGCTGGGCGTGGTGGTGTTCGGCGAGATTCCGGATTCGCAGATGCTGGCGGGAAGCGCCATCGTGGTCGGCACCGGGGTCTACACCTTCTACCGCGAGCAGCGGCTGCGGATCGCCGAGCGCCGCGGCGCCAAGGCGCTGGCTCCGGGCGGGCGGCTGGTATAGCGGGTGCGCCGGTTGGTCCGGTTCAAATGCCCGCAGATCGGCGCTAGGATCGTGCCAGGCGCGACACTCCGGGAGGGGCCTGCGGCGTGAGCGAACTTGCGGCATTTCTGGACCGGCTGGGCCTCGGGCAGCACACGGCCGCGATGGTCGAGAACGATATCGATGTCGACATTCTGCCGCAGCTCACCGATGCCGACCTCAAGGAACTGGGCCTGTCTCTGGGTCACCGGCGAAAGTTGCTGGCGGCGCTGCAAGAACCTGCCACCGAGCCGGAAGCGGCGCCTGCCCGCGAGGCCGAGGCCGAACGGCGCCAGCTTACGGTGATGTTCTGCGATCTCGTCGGTTCGACGCAGCTCTCCGAGGCCATCGACCCCGAGGAACTGCGGAACGTCCTGAGCCGTTATCACGACACGGTCACTGGCGCCGTCGCGACCCATGGCGGGCATGTGGCCAAGCTGCTGGGCGACGGCGTGCTGGCCTATTTCGGCTGGCCGGCCGCACATGAGGACGATGCCGGCCGCGCCGTCCGCGCGGCGCTGGCCGCGGTCTCGGCGGTGGACCGTATCCAGGCGGACGGCGCTCGGCTGGCCGCGCGGGCTGGAATCACCACCGGGCCGGTGGTGATCGGCGACATGATCGGCGAGACCGCGCGCGAGGAGGGCGCCGTGGCGGGCGCCACCCCCAACCTCGCCGCCCGGCTGCAGGGTTTGGCGGCGCCGGGCGAAGTGGTGATCCAGGCCAACACGCGCCGGCTGATCGGCGGCGCGTTCGAGTTGGACGATATCGGCCCCCACGACCTGAAGGGCTTCGCCGATCCGGTGCAGGTCTGGCGGGTCCGGCGCGCCGCCCGCTCGAGCAACCGCTTCGAGGCGATGCATGGCGCGGCGCTTACCGATTTCGTCGGCCGCGCGTACGAGATCGGACTTCTTGAGGACCGCTGGCGCCAGGTGCAGGAGGGCGAGGGGCAGGTGCTGCTGCTGTCCGGCGAGGCCGGGCTGGGCAAGAGCCGCATTCTGCGCGAATTCAGCAATGGCCTGAATGCCGCGCAGGTGCAGGTGCTGCGCTACCAGTGCTCGCAGCACGAGATCAACGCTGCCTTCCAGCCGCTGATCGCCGAGCTCGAAGATTCGGCTGGCTTCCTGCCCGACGATTCTGCTGCGACCCGGCGGGAGAAGCTGAAGCGCCCCCTCACGGGGATGTTCGACGACCTGCCCGAGGCGATGGCGCTGTTTGCCGGGCTGCTGGGCCTGCCCGCGGGCGACGACCCGCCGATCGAGATGGCGCCGCAGCGGCGCAAGCAGCGCCTGATCTGGCTGATCGCCGAGCGGATCGCGGCGCTGGCGCGTGGCGGCCCGCTGCTGATGCTGGTCGAGGACCTGCACTGGATCGACCCGTCGACGCTGGAGGCGCTGGATGCCGTGGTCGAACGCGTTCAGGACCTGCCGGTCCTCGCGGTGATGACCTTCCGGCCCGAGTTCCAGCCGCATTGGACCAGCTTTGGCCATGTGACCCTGCATTCCCTGAACCGCCTCGGCCGCAGCGAGCGCCGCGCCATCGCCGAGCGGGTCGCCGGCGGCAAGTCGCTGCCGGACGAGGTTCTCGACCGGATACTCGAACAGACCGATGGCATTCCGCTTTTCGTGGAGGAATTGACCAAGACGGTGCTCGAGGCCGGAATCCTCGACGAGCGCGACGACCGCTATGTGCTCAGCGGCCCGCTGCCGGCGCTGGCCATCCCCGCGACGCTGCAGGATTCGCTGATGGCCCGGCTTGACCGGCTGGCGCCGGTCAAACGGGTGATCCAG
>DATHZU010000563.1:0-3508 GCA_035458445.1 Thermohalobaculum sp.
GCCTCCACGGCCTCGACCACGAGCACGAGGATATCCGCACCATCGTGCTGGGCTTCGACGAAGCCATGGCGCAAATCGAGGCCGGTGCGGTCAACACCGGCCCGGCGCTCTTGTCCCTGCTGTGGCTGGCGGCGCAGCGCGACCGGTTGCGGCGCGAATGGGCGCCGGAATAGCCGGTGCGAGGGTTGAGGTGCCGGACGGATCGGACTAGGTGTTGTCCGGCAGTAATACCAGCAAAGGGCCGTGGAACATGCGCATCTACAAGGATCTCCCCGACGCCGTGGGGCACACGCCCCTGATCCGGCTGAACAAGGCGTCGGAGATGACCGGCTGCGAGATCCTGGGCAAGGCCGAGTTCCTGAATCCGGGCCAGTCGGTCAAGGACCGCGCGGCGCTGTGGATCATCCGGGACGCGGTTGCGAAGGGCAAGCTGCGCCCCGGCGGCACCATCGTCGAGGGCACGGCCGGCAATACCGGAATCGGGCTGGCGCTGGTGGGCGCGGCGATGGGCTTCAAGACCATCATCGTGATCCCCGACACCCAGAGCCAGGAAAAGAAGGACATGATCCGCCTGGCCGGGGCCAACCTCGTGCAGGTTCCGGCGGTGCCCTACCGCAACCCCAACAACTACGTGCATTACTCCGGCCGGCTGGCCGCCAAGATGGCCGAGACCGAGCCGAACGGCGCCATCTGGGCGCAGCAGTTCGACAACGTGGCGAACCGCCAGGCCCATATCGACTCGACCGCGCCAGAGATCTGGGAGCAGACCGGCGGCAAGATCGACGGCTTCATCTGCGCCGTCGGCTCGGGCGGCACGCTGGCCGGGGTGGCCGCGGGGCTGCGGGCGCGCAAGCCCGGCATCAAGATCGGCCTTGCCGACCCCATGGGTGCCGCACTCTACAACTACTACGCCCATGGCGAACTGAAGGCCGAGGGATCGTCGATTTCCGAAGGCATCGGCCAGGGCCGGATCACCGCCAACCTGGAGGGGCTGAAGGTGGACCTCCCCTATCAGATTCCCGACGAGGAGGCGCTGCCGGTCGTGTTCGACCTGCTGCAGGAAGAGGGGCTGTGCATGGGCCTGTCGACCGGCATCAACGTTGCGGGCGCCATCCGCATGGCCCGCGACCTCGGCCCGGGGCACACCATCGTCACCGTGCTCTGCGACTACGGCAGCCGCTATCAGTCGAAGATTTTCAACCCCACCTTCCTGCGCGAGAAGGACCTCCCCACACCGGCCTGGATGGAGCGAGGCGCCGCGCGCGTGGTGCCGACCGTGTTCGAGAAGGTCTGAACGCACGCCGGCCCAGCGCCGGGCCCTCTCCGCTGCGGCGTCCTGGCCGGTCGCATTCCGTCGCGTTTTGCTGGCGGCATCCGCGCCGCTGCGTTAGGACAACCCCATGCGCTGGATCACCCACCTCCTGCTGATTGCCGCGGTGCTGACGGCGGTGCCCCAGCCAACGCTGGGCCAAACCGCCGAGGGCACTACCGAGACCCCTGCTCTGGTTCTCGATCGCTGGGATGCGGAAGCGGCCCTGGTCGAGCAGATCCTCGACGAGCAACCGGTCGTGTCGGGGGAGATCGAAGGCATCCGCGCCGCGCTCGAGGCGCAACGCTCGGCGGTGCCGGGCCTTGTGGGCGCGGCCGAGGCCGAGCTTGCGCCGCTCCGCAGCCAGCTCGAAGCGCTGGGCGCGGCGCCCGAGGATGGCGCCGAGGAGGCGCCGGAAATCGCCGCCGAGCGCGCCCGTCTCACCGAAAAGATTGCCGCCATCGAAGCGCGGCTCAAACGCGCGGGTCAGGCCGGAGCCCGCGCCGCCGCGCTGCTCTCGCGGCTGAGCGAACTCCGCCGGAAGCTGTTCACGCAGGAGATGCTGACCCGCGGCCCCAGCATCTTCCAGACCGGCGCCATCGGCGATGCCTTCGGTTCGATCGGCCAGGTCGCCGCGACGATCCACGCCGAGACCTCCGAGCGCCTCGCCGCGAGCACGATGGACACACGATTCTACGTGCGGATGCTGGTGCCGCTGCTGCTGGTCGCCGCCGCGGTACTGCTGATGCTGAAGGTCAAGCGCGCCACGCTGGCCTGGCTGATGCGAACCTCCGAAACACCCCGCCGGGCTGGTCCGCTGGCCGGGCTGACGGTGTCGCTGGTGCGGCTGCTCATGCCTGCCGCGGCGCTGCTGATGGTCGTGTTCGCGGTCTGGAACAGCCGCCTGCTGGGTCCCCATGGCGAGGTCCTGCTGACCGGCCTGGCCAGTGGCACGCTGGTGGTGATCGTCGCCTACGCGCTTGGAGGCGCATTCTATTCGCCTCATTTCGCCGAGCTGCGCCTTTCCGGCCTGGCCGACGAAGACGCAACCGCCGCATCGCGCTGGCTGATCGGGCTGGCGGCAGTGGTGGGCCTGGACCTTGTGCTGATCGAACAGGGGCGCAACCTGGGCCTGTCGATCGAGGGGCTCGAGTTCCTGAACACTGTGCTGATCTGCGGCGGCGGCGTGGCGTTGTGGTTCTTTGCGGGGTTTCTGTGGATGCCGGCGACCGAATCGGCGCCCGCCGCCCCGGGCGAAGAGGCCGAGCCTGCTGCGGAGCCGCCCGAAATCGCGATCGGCCCGGCGCTGGCGGCCGCCGCAATGGTCGTCGCCCGGGCCGTGTCTGTGGTTGCGCCGGCGCTGGCGCTGATCGGTTACTTCGCGGCCTCGCGCCACCTGTTCTATCCGGTGGTGCAATCCGGCGCGGTGATCGGCATCTGCGTGCTGCTGTTCTCGCGCGTGCGCGACATCATCGACCGCGTCTCGGACCATGGCGAGACCGCCGAGGCCGCCCCGAGCCGCGTGCAGCTGATCCCGGTCGTCGTCGGGTTCCTGCTGATCTGTGCCGCGACGCCGGTGCTGGCGCTGGTCTGGGGCGCAGACCTGACCGATCTGAGCAGTGCGTGGCGCCTTTTCGCCGAGGGGTTCCGGGTAGGCGACATCACGATCTCGCCGGTCGATTTCCTCTGGTTCCTGGTGGTGTTCTCGATCGGCCTGCTGGCGACCCGGCTGGTGCAGGGCGTGCTGTCGCGCTCGGTCCTGCCGGTGACCGGGCTGGACGCCGGCGGCCGCGCGGCTGTCAGGGCGGGTGTCGGCTATGTGGGGATTCTGCTCGCGTCGCTGGTCGCGATTTCGGCGACCGGGCTGGATTTGTCGAACCTGGCCATCGTCGCCGGCGCGCTGTCGGTCGGCATCGGCTTCGGCTTGCAGAACATCGTCAACAATTTCGTCTCCGGCATCATCCTTTTGATCGAGCGGCCGATCAAGGCGGGCGACTGGGTCGAGCTCGGTTCGGGCTCGGGCTATGTGAAGCGGATCAACGTGCGCTCGACCGAGATCCAGACCTTCGACCGCGCCTCGCTGATCGTGCCGAATTCCGAGCTGATCTCCGGCCCGGTCACCAACTGGACTCATACGGACCTCAATGGCCGCCTGATCGTGCCGGTCGGCGTGGCCTACGGCACCGATCCGAAGCGGGT
>DATHZU010000564.1:0-18879 GCA_035458445.1 Thermohalobaculum sp.
CTCAGGGCGCTTGGCTTCGAGGGGCGGCTGCGCGCCACCGGGCCGGTGATCTCGGATCAGTTCGACTATCTGCTGGCCTGCGGCTTTGACGAGGTCTCGCTGCCGGACTCGGTCGCCGAGCGCCAGCCGCCCGAGCATTGGGTGGCGACGCCGGGGCGGATCACGCTGGGCTACCAGCGCGGCCTTCAGGGCCGCGGCTCGATCCTCGACGCCCGCCGGGCCGGCCGCCATGGCTGAGGAACCCGCACCGGCGTCTCCTCCCGTCATCCCCGCGCAGGCGGGGATCTCAGACGACAGTCACGGGATTCCCGCCTTCGCGGGAATGACGAAGGCACCGCCGGCGCCGGAGCACCGCTTCCGCCCCGCACCGCCCACGCCCTTCCGCCGCCTCAGCCCCCATGCGAATGCGCAGGTTCTGAACCGCGTGCACGCCGCCTCGGACCCGCAGGTCCTGCTGGAGGACGCGATCCGGCACCAGTACCGTGGCGGCATCGCGCTGGTCTCGTCCTTCGGCGCCGACTCGGCGGTGTTGCTGCACATGGTTGCGAGGATCGACCCCGCCACGCCGGTGCTGTTCCTGGAGACCGGGATGCTGTTCCCGGAGACGCTGGACTATCAGCGCGGCCTCGCGACGCGGCTGGGGCTGACCGATCTGCGGCTGATCCGACCCGATCCGGCCGATCTGGCCGATGACGACCCGGACGGCACGCTGCATCGCGACAACACCGACGGCTGCTGCTTCATCCGCAAGACCCTGCCGCTGCGCCGGGCGCTGGAACCGTTCGGTGCCTGGATCACCGGGCGAAAGCGCGCCCAGGCGGCGACCCGGTCCGGGCTGGAACTGTTCGAGGAGGACCGCGAGAACGGCTGCCTCAAGATCAACCCGCTGGCCCATTGGGACGCGGCGGCGGTCCGCGCCTATATGGACCGCCACGCCCTGCCGCCGCATCCGCTGGTGGCACGCGGCTTCGCGTCCATCGGCTGCGCCCCCTGCACCACCCCGGTCCGCGACGGCGAGGACCCGCGTGCCGGGCGCTGGCGGGGTTCCGCCAAGGTGGAATGCGGCATCCATTTCGACGGCGAGAAATGGGTGCGCGGCCCGGAACCGCAGGAGATGGCGTAAGGCCAGGACCACTGATCCGGCGCGGCCTCACCCCGGTCCGCCGGGCGCCGCGCAGCCGGGTCCGGCGGCCAATTCCGCCTGGCCGTCATCCGCTGGCGGCGCGTCGGCCCGCGCGTAGACATCGGCATGGCGCACCGGGTTGCCGGCGTCGTCGGGGAACAGGGTGAAATAACCGAGCGTCACCGGAACCTGCGCCGTCGGCATGTCGAAGGTCCGCCGCCCGTTCGCGAACCGTTGCACCTCGGCCAGGTCGAGGTCGAGCAGCCAGGCGATCAGTTCGTCCCAGCGCTGGACCCGGATGCAGCCATGCGAGAGGGCGCGGTTGTCGCGCTGGAACAACTCGCGCCGGTTGGTGTCGTGCAGATAGACCAGAAACCCGGGCTGCAGCCGGATCGCTGCCAGCCCCAGCGGGTTCCGCCGACCCGGCGGCCAGACCTTGTCCTCGTACTCTCCGCTGCGCACCATGGCGGGCGTCGGCCGCCAGGTCGGGCGGAAGCGGACCACCGTCGTATAGGTGTCGATCAGCGGCGTCGGATGCCAGGGCGCGCCGACGATGACCCGGCTGCGCAGCACCGGCCTGCCCTCGGCGAAGGCGACAAGCTCGAATGCGGGAATGTTGACCAGGATCGCCTTGCCTTCGTCCGGCACGCGGTAGGGCACGCCGAGCCGGTCGAGATGCGCCTGGAACGGCGCGGCCTGCTCCGCCGCCCGGGGGGCGTGGCCAACCACCGGCGCCAGCAGGCAAAGCAGGACCGCCGCCGCGGCAAAACCGATCGCGGAAGCCCTGCCGGCCGCGGCCAGCACTTTTCGAATCATGGTCATGCGCGTGCTCAGGATACCGGATTCGCGGCCCGATTGGCACCGGCTTCCGCGGCAATGGCGCGAGCGCGGGGTGATCGGCATCAATGAACGCGGCCGCCGACCGTGCGATCATTTCCCTGCGAGCAGCGCCACAGCGGCGGGAGAAAGGGCCATGGGCCAGACGGCTGAACAGACGGGGCCGGCAAGGATCTATGTGTGGGACCGCTTCGTGCGCGGCTTTCATTGGACCCTCGTTGCCGCGTTCACCATCGCCTTCCTGACCGAGGACGACCTTCTGGTCCTGCATGTCTGGGCCGGATACCTGGTCGGCGCCCTGATCGTCCTGCGGGCTATCTGGGGCGTGATCGGGCCCCGCCACGCGCGGTTTGCCGACTTCGTCTATCCGCCGGCCGAAGTATGGGCATATCTGGCGGCGATGCTGACCTTCCGGGCCAGGCGCTATCTGGGGCACAACCCGGCGGGCGGGGCGATGGTCGTCGCGCTGCTGCTGGTCCTGGGCGCGACCGTCGCGACCGGGATCGCCGCCGACACCCGGGCGGGCAGCCAGATCGCGGCGGCTGCGCCGGCGATTGGAAATGTTCTGGCGCCCGTGCAAGCGCTGGCCGATTCGCGCGACGACGACCGCGATGACGACGACGGCGAGCGCGGCGAGGCGGGATTTGTGGGCGAGGTGCACGAGGTGCTGGCCGATCTGTCGCTGATCCTGGTCATTGCCCATATCGCCGGTGTCCTGGTGGCCAGCCTGTGCCATCGCGAAAATCTGGTCCGGTCGATGATCACGGGCTGGAAGCGGGCCTGAGGCGGCCGATCCCCGCCCGCACGGGCTGTGGCAAGCCAGCTCAGCCGGCCTCGTGGCGCTTGACCCAGGCGCCCTGGTCGCCCTGCGCCCAGTAGACCGCTTTCAGCCCGGCGCCGGTAACCGCGCGCCACTGGTCCCGCGCCCGGGTCACCGCCGCCTCGTCGAGGCCATCGAACAGCACCGCCGTTACCTCCATCGCCGCCATTTCCTCAGGCCCCGCCTCGGCGCCGTCGATCAGGAACAGGGTGTTGGCGGCGTTCGGAACCGCGCTGTCGCAGCCCAGCCAGACCGGCTGGCGGGCCGCCTCGCCGTCGGCGGCGGTGCCATGCGGCAGGAAGCTGTCGTCGCGGTAGGTCCACAGATGCGCCGCCAGCGCTTCGATCCGGGCCGGATCGGTGCCGCGCACTGCCACCCGCCAGCCGCGCTCGAGGCTCTTCTCCAGCAGGACCGGCAGCACAGATTCGAGCGGCCGCTCGGTCAGATGGTAGAAGCGGACCTCGGCCACGGGGTCAACTTTCCAGCTTTGCCCGGATCAACTCGTCCAGCGCCGCCACGCCCCAGCCGGTGGCCCCTTTCGGCGCCAGGTCGGTGCCGCCGCTGGCCAGCGTGACGCCGGCAATGTCGATATGGATCCAGGGCATGTCCTTCTGGATGAAGCGGTGCAGGAACTCGGCTGCCGTCACCGAGCCGCCGGGCCGCCCGCCGGTATTCTTGATATCGGCCAGCCGCGACTTGATCTGGTCGGCGTAAGGCTTGCCGAGCGGCATCCGCCAGGCGTCGTCGCCCACGCGCTCGGCGGCGGCGGCGAACTCGGCCGCCAGCGCCTCGTCATTGGCGTAGTAGCCCGCCTGGTGGTGCCCCAGCGCGATGATGATCGCCCCGGTCAGCGTCGCCAGATCGATCACCGCCTGCGGCTTGAACGTGGTCTGCGTGTACCAGAGCGCGTCGGCCAGCACGAGGCGCCCCTCGGCGTCGGTGTTGATCACCTCGATGGTGTCGCCCTTCATCGATCTGACGATGTCGCCAGGCCGCTGGGCCATGCCGTCGGGCATGTTCTCGACCAGCCCGACGATGCCGATCACGTTGGCCTTGGCCTTGCGCAGCGCCAGGGTGCGCATGACCCCGGAGACGACGCCCGCGCCGCCCATGTCCATGGTCATCTCTTCCATGCCGCCCGCAGGCTTGATCGAGATGCCGCCGGTGTCGAAAACCACGCCCTTGCCGACCAGTGCCAGCGGCTTCTGGCGCTTCCTGCCGCCCATCCACTTCATCACCACGATCTTCGATTCGCTCGCGGACCCCTGACCGACCGCCAGCAAGGCGCGGGCGCCCAGGATCTCCAGCTCGCGCTCGCCGAGAATCTCGACCTCGATCCCGAGCGCGGTCAACTGGTGCAGCCGGGCGGCGAATTCATCCGTGGTCAGGGTATTGGCCGGCTCGTTCACCAGGTCGCGGGTGAAGAAAATCCCGTCCGCCAGCGCCGAGAACGGAGCGAAGGCACGCTTCATCGCCCTGGCATCGGCGGAAAGCACCCTCAGCTTGCGGGCAACGGGCGCGCCATCGTCGTCGCCATCGGTCTTGTAGTCGCGGAAATCGTAGAGCCGCAGCACCAGCGCCCAGACCAGTTCGCCAGCCAGGTCGTCCGCAACGCTGCCCGCCAGGCATAGCGTCGCCTCGCCCTTGCCGAGCGCCTTGGCGATCGCGCCGCCGGTCTTGCGGGCGGCGGCATGGTCGGGGTCCGGCCCCAGCGTCGCCAGGATCACCGTGCGGGCAGCAACGCCGGCGGGATAGGCGAAGCTGCGCAGCGTCCCGGGCTTGGCCTTGTAGTCCTTGTCCGCCACCGCGCGGCCCAGCATGCCGCCGGCGGCGGCATCGACCAGGCGGGCCGCCTCGCCCAGCTTGCCCGTGCCGTCGGCGAAGACCACCAGCGTTCCCTTGATGGCGGAAAGGTCCTGATCCGCTTCGGCGGCAAACTTGATCGGGGCGGGCGAGGTCATGGCGGGGCTCCTAGGCGTGGCTCGGTTACGGGCCACAGACCTAGCCCGGATCGTGGCGGCTGACCAGATGCGGGAGGAACAATCGCGCCTTGCCCCCGGCGATGCGCCAAATCATGATGCGGCCGTGCTCCTCGACATCCGGGAAAATCGTTTGCGCTGCCTCGACCGCTATATCCTGGGCCTGATGGCCGGGCCGTTCCTGTTTTTCCTGCTGGTCTTCACCGGCGTGATCTGGCTTGGAATGTCGCTGAAGGTGATCGACACGGTGGTGAACAACGGCCAGCCCGCCCGCGTGCTGCTGGAGTTCACCCTGCTCCTGCTGCCGAGCGTGCTGACCATCGTGGTGCCTGCCGCGGCCTTCGCTGCGACGCTCTATGCGGTCAACCGGCTGCTCGCCGACAGCGAGATCGTGGTGATGTTCGCAAGCGGCATAAGCGGGTTCAGGCTGGTCAGGCCGGTCATCGGCTTTGCCGTCGTGCTGACCGCCGCGATGCTGGTGCTGACGCTCGAGGTGACGCCCACCTCGCAGCGCGAGTTGAGGACCCGGATCAGCGAGGTGCGCGGCGATGTGGCCTCGGCCTTCCTGCGCGCCGGAACCTTTCAGTCGCCGGTGCGCGGGGTCACGGTCTATCTGCGCGAGATGGGCCGTCCGGGCGAGCTCCTGGGCATCTTCGTCCATGACGAGCGCGATCCGGGCAACATCGTCACCTACACCGCGAAGCGCGCGGTGATCCTGACCGACGACGACGGCATCCGGCTGGTGATGTTCGACGGTGCCGGGCAGATCGCCGACCGCAGCGACCCCGAGGCGCTGTCGGTGTTGCGGTTCGAGCAATTCGCCTACGACCTGACCCAGTTCACCGCCGATAACGGACAGCGGCGCCGCAAGCCCAGCGAGCTCTATCTGTCCGAGTTGCTGTCGATCACCGCCGCCGAGGCCGGCGGCCGCACGGTCGGCGCCTACCGGGCCGAGGCGCACGAAGCGCTGAGCGCGCCGCTCTACGCGCTGGCGCTGCCATTGGTTGCCGCGGCGTTGCTGATCGCCGCCCGGTTCCGGCGGCAGGGATTCCTGAGCCGCATCCTGCTGACCGCGGCCATCGGGGTGGCGCTGCGGCTCTCCGGGCTGGTGGCGAAGAGCGCCGTCAGCGGGGCCGCCGCGCTGTGGCCGGCGATCTACCTGCCGCCGCTCCTCGGCATCGCCGCGGCGTTGTGGCTGCTGGCCGGGTGGCCGCTGCCCTGGCGCCGCCGGGCGAACGGTGTCGCGGTGCCCGCATGACCCCGACGCTCAGCCTCTATATCGCACGCCGCTTCCTCGGCACCGTGGCCGTGACCTTTGTCGTGGTCTTCGCCATCGTGGTGATCGTCGACTTCGCCGAGCTGATGCGTGCCGGGGCCGGGACCAGCGCGCTGCTCGGCGACCTGCTGGGAATGGCGCTGCTGCACGCCCCGTCGCTGACGATCCGGGCCGCGCCCTTCACCGTGCTGCTGGCCGCGATGGTGTGTTTCGCCATGCTGGCGCGGTCGACCGAGCTGGTGGTCGCCCGCGCCGCCGGGGTCTCGGTCTGGCGCATGCTGATGCCTGCCCTGCTTGTGGCGGTCGGTCTGGGGATTTTCACCTTCTCGGTCTACAGCCCCATCGCCGCGGCCACGGCCAGCCGCTTCGAGGCGGTTGAGGAGCGGCTGTTCCAGCGCAGCTCCAGCCGGCTGTCGATCTCGTCGGGCGGCCTCTGGCTGCGCCAGGGCGGGCCGGACGGTCAGACCGTGATCCGTGCCCAGCGCACCAGCGGCGCCGGCGACCGGCTGTGGCGGGTCAGCGTCTTCCGGTTCGATCCGGACGACCGGCTGTACCGGCGCATCGAGGCCCATTCCGCCCTGCTGGTCCAGGATGCCTGGCGCCTGACCGGCGTGCAGGTCTGGGACCTGGCCGCCCTCGGCGAGGACGGCAGGGCGGCGGCCCCCGCCCACCCGCAGGCGCTGGACGAGTTCAGGATCCCGACCGACCTGACCATCGACCGGATCCGCGAGAGCTTCGCCCCGCCCGACACCATCTCGTTCTGGAAGCTGCCCGAATTCATCCGCCTGCTGGAGGGGTCCGGCTTTACCGCCAGCCCGCACCGGTTGCACTGGCTGGGGCTGCTGACACTGCCGGTGCTGTTCTCGGCCATGCTGCTGATCGGCGCCGCGTTCTCGATGCGCCATCTTCGCTTCGGGGGGCTGGGCTACATGGCGCTGGGCTGCGTGCTGACGGGATTCGGCTATTTTTTCCTGTCCGATATCGCGACGGCGCTGGGCGCATCGGGCACGGTTCCGGTGCTGGTCGCCGCCTGGGCGCCGCCAATATCGGCGGTTCTGCTGTCTCTGGGCTTGCTGCTGCATCTAGAGGATGGATAAAAGGGTTACCGGATGCCCGCGCCGGGCACGGGGAGGGGAGGAACCTGCACCGATGGGCCAAGCGACGCGCGCCTTTCTGACGGTCCTCCTGGCCCTTGCTGCGGTCACGCTGTGGCCGGGGACCGGCGGCGCGGAAAGCCCCCTGGCCCGCCGCGACCTTCCGGTCACGCTGATGGCGGATTCGGTCGAGTACGACAGCGCGAACGGCCGGGTCACCGCCAGCGGCTCGGTCGAGGTGTTCTACGGCGAACGCACCCTCACCGCCGACCGGATCGTCTATGACGACACCACGGGCCGCATCTCGGCCGAGGGCAACATCATCCTGCGCGATCCGACCGGGATCACGGTCTTCGCCGATATTGCCGACCTGGACACCGAATTGCGCGACGGGCTGGTACGCGGCGCCCGCTCGGTGATGGGCGAGAACGTCCGCCTGTCGGCGGTCGAGGCGCGGCGCACCGAGGGGCGCTACAACACGCTGTCGAAGGCGGTCTACAGCCCCTGCAAGGTCTGCACCGACGACCCGACGCCGCTGTGGCGCATCCGGGCCCGCCGGGTCATCCACGACGAGGTCGAGAAGACCATCCACTACCAGGACGCGACGCTGGACGTGCTGGGCGTGCCCGTCGCCTGGCTGCCCTTCTTCAGCCATCCGGACCCGACCGTCGAGCGCGCGACCGGGTTCCTGGTGCCGGAGATCCGCCAGTCCTCGGTCTATGGCTGGGGCATCTGGGCGCCCTATTACTGGGTGCTGGACGACTATTCGGACCTGACCTTCAATCCCTTCATCACCACCTTCGGCGGCGCGTTGCTGGGCGGCGAATACCGCCGCGCCTTCGAGTCGGGCCGGTTCGAGGTCGCGGGCACCGCGACGGTGAACGACTATCAGGGTAGCCAGGAACTGCACGGCCATCTGGAGGGGAATGGCCTGTTCGATCTGCAGGACGGCTATCAATGGGGCTTCGAGGGAAAGATCAGCACCGATAACGGCTATCTGCGCCGCTACGACATCTCGGACGAGGACCGCCTCACCAGCGAACTGTTCCTGCGCCGCTATCGCGAGGAAGGTTTCTTCGACCTGACGGCGGTCTATTTCCAGAGCCTGCGCGACGACGAGCCATCCGGCACGATCCCGACCGCAATCCCGGATTTCGACTACCGCCGTGAATACTCGGAGCCGGTGCTGGGGGGCGATCTGGGCTTCTTCGCCTCCAGCGCAACGCTGGTGCGCGGCGAGGGCTTCGACAGCACCCGCTTCTCGCTGGGTGCCGATTGGGAGCGGCAGCAGATCCTGCCCTCGGGGCTGGTCCTGCGCGGTTTCGCCTCGGCGCGGGGCGATCTGTACCTGGTCGACAACTTCTCCGGCGTCGGCGACGCGTCCGAAGCCCGTCTCGCGCCGCTGGGGGGCGTCGAGGCGCGGCTTCCGTTGATCTACGAACAGGCCAGCGGAACCGCCCA
Organism: Thermohalobaculum sp.; assembly: GCA_035458445.1. Taxonomy (GTDB): domain Bacteria; phylum Pseudomonadota; class Alphaproteobacteria; order Rhodobacterales; family Rhodobacteraceae; genus Thermohalobaculum. The sequence continues at coordinate 8,591 of DATHZU010000564.1, forward strand.
TGTGCTGGAACCAATCGCCCAGGCGATCCTGGCGCCCTATGGCGTCAACCGGAACGAAATCCCGAACGAGGACAGCCTGGTTAACGAATTCGACGAGACCAACCTGTTCGACGTCTCGCATCATTCCGGGGTCGACGCCTTCGAGGAGGGGCCGCGTTTCAATCTGGGGCTGCGCTACGAGCGGATCGCCGCCGACCGGGTCCATGTCGACGCGGCCGTCGGACGGGTGCTGAGGTTGCGCGATGCCGACGAGTTCTCCCCCGGTTCCGGCCTGGACAGGACGACGTCGGACTGGGTCGGCGCCTGGTCGGTGGGGTACGATCCCTATGTGCGCGTGCGCCAGCGGATGCGGATCGAGGATGATTTCACCATCACCCGGAACGAGATCGCCACCGACCTGACCTTTGGCCGCTTCTCGCTGACCGGCGGCTACACATTCCTGGCGGCGGACCCGGGGATCGAGGTCGTTGAAGACCGAGAGGAGGTCTCGGGCCGGGCGGCGATAAAGCTGAACCGCAACTGGACGCTGAGCGGCGAGATGCGGCGCGATATCCAGCTTGACGAATTCGTGGAAATCATCGGCGGTCTTGCTTATGCCAACGAGTGCTGCGAGATCGAGTTGTTCGTCAAGCGCCGCTTTACCGAATCCGCCGACGCTCCGGCGGCCACCTCGGTGGGCGTGCAGATCAAACTGCTCACTCTGGGCAACGAAAATGCCTCGGTGCCCTGAGGCACCGGGCAAACGGATCGGAGAGGTTTTATGCTGAAGACCGTGATTGGTGTGATCGGGTGCGTTGTGGTTGCGTTGGCGGCAGGTGCGGCGCCGGCACAGCAGACCTTGTTCCGCCCGGTCGCCATCGTGAACGACTCGGCGATCACCGCCTTTGACGTGACCCAGCGCGAGCAGTTGATGCTGGCCCTGGGATTCCAGGCGCCCAACAAGGAGGCGCTCCGCGCGGCGGCGGTCGATCGGCTGATCGACGACCGGCTGAAGATCCAGGAGGCCAGGCGCGGCGGGCTGGCGGCGACCCCGGAGGCGATCGAGGCCGGTATCGAGGAGACGGCGAGCAACGGACAGATGACACCCGAAGACCTGCGCGCGCGGGTCCGCGCCGCCGGCGTCTCCGACACGGCGTTGAACGACATGGTCGAGGCGGGCCTGCTGTGGCGCGACATGGTGCGCTCGCGTTTCGCCTCGCGGGTCGAGCCGGGCGAGGCCGAGATCAGCGCCGAGATCGCGCTGATCCAGCAACGCGCCTCCACGTCGTACCATATCGCCGAGATCGGCCTGCCGCTGACCGAGCGCGGGCGCAGCGAAGCCCAGACCCGCGAGTTGGCGGCGCGGCTGTCCGAGTCGCTGAACCAGGGCGGCGATTTCGAAGCGGCGGCACGGAAGTACTCCCGCGCGCCCACCGGCCCCAGGGGCGGCGATATCGGCTGGGTGCCCGCCGACCGGATGCCCGCAGTGATGGCGGAGGCGGTCCTCGACCTCGCTCCCGGGCAGGTCAGCGCGCCAATCCCGGTCTCGGGTGGACTCAGCATTCTCAAGGTACTTGAGCGCAGGGTCGATGCCGGGGCGGACATCGATCCCAACGACCAGGAACTGCGCGACCGGATTCGGCAAAGTCTGTCCAACCAGCAGATTTCGCGCCTGGCCGAGGGCCTGCTGCAGGAGCTGCGGCGCGACGCGCTGATCGAGACCAGATGACCGGCGCCGCGCAAGCGGCGCTACCGCCCCTGGCGCTGACGATGGGCGATCCGTCCGGTGTCGGTGCCGAGATCGCGCTCGGCGCCTGGGCCAGCGGCAGGGTGGGCCATCCCTTCCTGATGATCGGCGACCCGGCCGCGCTGGCCGCGCCGGCGGCACGCGCCGGCGTCGCCGTGACCGTCATCGAGTCGCCCGCCGAAGCCGCTGGCGCCTTCGGTGCCGGGCTGCCGGTCCTGCCGCTGCCGCTGCCCGCCGCGCCGGTTCCCGGCCGCCCGAACACGGCGAACGCCGCATCTGTCGTCGCGGCCATCGACCGTGCCGTGATGCTGGCGCAATCCGGCGCGGCTGCGGCGGTGGTCACCAATCCGATCAACAAGAAGGCACTGAAGGACGGCGCCGGCTTCGCCTTCCCCGGCCATACCGAGTATCTGGCGCATCTGGGCGGCGTGGACCGCGTGGTGATGATGCTGGCCTCGCCTCTGCTGCGGGTGGTGCCGGTCACGATCCACATCCCCTTGGCCGAGGTGCCGGGCGCCCTGACGGCGGCGCTGATCGAGGAAACCGCGCGGATCACCGCCGCCGGGCTGCGCCGCGATTTCGGCATCGCCCGGCCGCGCCTCGCCGTCGCGGGGCTCAATCCGCACGCCGGCGAGCAGGGCGCCATGGGGCGCGAGGAGATCGAGGTCATCGTCCCGGCGCTGGACCGGCTGCGTGCCGAGGGGCTGGAGATCGCCGGCCCCCTGCCCGCCGACACCATGTTCCACCCGCAGGCCCGCGCGCGCTACGACGCGGCGCTGACCATGTATCACGACCAGGGCCTGATCCCGATCAAGGCGCTGGACTTCGCCCGCGGAGTCAACGTGACCCTGGGCCTGCCCTTCATCCGCACCTCGCCGGACCACGGCACCGCCTATGACATCGCCGGGACCGGACAGGCCGACCCGACCAGCCTGATCGAGGCGCTGAACCTGGCGGCGGCGATGGCGGCGCGCCGCGCGGCATGACCGGGCTGGCGCCCGACGGTCTTCCGCCGCTGCGCGAAGTGATCGCGCGGCACGGCCTCAGCGCGAAGAAGTCGCTGGGCCAGAACTTCCTGATGGACCTGAACCTGACCTGCCGGATCGCGCGCAGCTCGGGACCGCTGGAGGGCGCGACGGTGGTCGAGATCGGCCCCGGCCCCGGCGGGCTGACCCGGGCCCTGCTGATGGAGGGCGCGGGCCGGGTGATTGCCGTCGAGCGCGACCGGCGCTGCCTCGCGGCGCTGGCCGAGGTCGCGGCGCATTACCCGGGGCGGCTGACCGTCATCGAGGGCGACGCGCTGGCGGTGGACCTGGCGCCGCATCTGGACGGCCCCGCCCGGATCGTCGCCAATCTTCCCTACAATATCGGCACCGAGCTGTTCGTGCGCTGGATGACCCCCGAGGCCTGGCCGCCCTGGTGGCAGTCGCTGACGCTGATGTTCCAGCGCGAGGTCGCCCAGCGGATCGTGGCCCGGCCCGGCAGCAGCGCCTACGGCCGCCTCTCGGTACTGGCGCAGTGGAGAGCACGGGCGCGGATCGCCTTCGAGGTCGATCCCGCCGCCTTCACCCCGCCGCCGAAGGTTACCTCGGCGGTCGTGCATGTCACCCCGGCCGAACCGCTGGCCGCGGTGCCCCCGAAGCTGTTGGAGGAGGTGGTCGCGGCGGCGTTCTCGCAGCGCCGCAAGATGCTGCGCCAGTCGCTGAAGGCCAGGTTCCGCGACCCGCCGGCCCTGTTGGCCGCGGCGGGGATCGACCCCACGCGCCGGGCCGAGACGCTGAGCATCGAGGAATTCCTGGCATTGACCGCGGCCGCGGGGCGGTCGGGCCAGACCAGGTCGGTTCCAGACTGAATCAGTCCGATCCGTTCATGCTCCGGCAGGACCTCCCGGCGCCGGGGATCACTCGGAGGGGGCTTCCACTGGGGTCTTGACCGGCGGGTTGCCGTCCGCGACGTCGGCCGGGGGCGGACCGCGGCGGCGGCGGCGCGGCTGGCTCGCACCCATTTCCTCGGCATCCACCAGCAGGCTCTCGCCCACCGGCTCGTCCGCGTCGATGGTTGTCAGCCCGCTTACCTCGGCGCGGCGTTTCGGCCGCTGGTCGTGCCGGTGACCATTGCCGTCCTGAGCCGGCTGCCGGGCCTCGACCACCGCCATTGGCGCGGCCTCGGCCTCGTCGTCGTCGTCGCCGTCATCGACGGAGCCGTCGATCTCCGGCTGGTCCTGTTCGGAGGGATGCCCGCGCTGCTCGGGCCGGGTGCCTGTCGCCTCGAGCAGGATGCGCTGGTAGTGCTCGGCATGCTGCAGGAAGTTCTCGGCCACCACGCGGTCGCCCGAGGTCTGGGCATCGCGCGCAAGCGACAGGTACTTGTCGACGATCTGCTGCGGCGTGCCACGCACCTTGCCCTCGGGACCGTTGCTCTCGTAGACGCGATTGATGTTGTTGCCGCCGCCGCCTGTCTTGCGGCCGCCGCGGCCCCGCGGCCTGTTCTGCTTCTGAGTAGGTCTCATTTTATATTTTCTTGATCCGTGCTGACGGGCCTGCCGGGGAAAGGCAAACTACCTCGTCTGTCTGCCGGTCACCGCGCATTTCCCGCGCTGCCGGCCGTGTCGTCGCTCATCGTTGAGTCGGTGTCCCGGTTTTCCCCATCGAATACCCCGCGACACTGCGCGTGGGCTGCCGGAACCTCTTTGGATATACCCCGTTTTCGCCGCCGCTCAACCAGTAATCTCGCCGAAACACCGAATTTTTCGTGAAAATGCGATTTTTTTACACGGCATGGGCGAAGATGACACGGTCGCGACCATCCAGATCGGGTAGGACCGCGCTGACCGCCATGGCATTCGATTCCAGGATTCCGGCCACCGAACCCGCCTGGGTGGGGCCGATTTCCAGCAGCACGCGCCCTCCGGGCGCCAGGAGCGCAGGAAGTCCGCCGGCAATACGGCGATAGGCATCGAGCCCATCGCCGGGATCCCCCTCGGGGGTCAGCGCCTGGCGCGGCTCGTGCCGCCGGACCTCGGGCTCCAGTGCCGCAACCTCGGCGGCCGCAATATAGGGGGGGTTCGAGACGATCAGGTCGAAGCGACCCGCCAGCCCGCCGCACCAGTCCGCCAGCCGGAACTCCGCCCGCTCGGCGACGCCCAGCGCCAGAGCGTTGCCGGCAGCCACCGCGAGGGCCGCGGCACTTGTATCGGTGCCCAGCCCCCGTGCCCGCGGCCACTCGGCCAGCAGGGTCAGCAGGATGCAACCCGACCCGGTGCCGAGATCGAGGATACGCGCCGGCGACGGCCCGTTCAGCGCCGCGGCGATCAGCGTCTCGGTCTCGGGCCGCGGGTCGAGCACATCCGGGGTAACCCGGAAGTCACGGCCCCAGAAGGCGCGCCGGCCGATGATCTGCGAAACCGGCACGCGGGAAGCGCGCGCCGCGACGGCCTGCGCGAAGCGCTCCGCCTCGCCCGCCCAGGGCGGCTCCGCAAGCCGCGCCGAAAAGGCGGCCGCCCCGAGCCCCGAAGCCCAGCGCAGCAGCAGCCGCGCATCGCGCTCGGGCGCATCGACCCCGGCTTCGCGCAACCGCGCCGCGGCTGCGGCGAGCATCGCCGCCCGCGAGGCGCCTGTCACGCCTCCATCTCCGCCAGCCGCTCGGCCTGGTCGGCAGCGACCAGCGCGTCGGTGATCTCGGTCAGGTCGCCGGCCATCACCTCGTCGAGCCGATAGAGCGTCAGCCCGATCCGGTGATCGGTGACCCTGCCTTGCGGGAAATTGTAGGTGCGGATGCGCTCGGACCGGTCGCCCGAGCCGACCTGGCCCTTGCGGGCGGCGGCGCGCTCGGCATCCGCCTGCTGGCGCTCGAGATCGTAGAGCTTGGCGCGCAGCACCGCCATGGCGCGGGCGCGGTTCTGGTGCTGGGACTTCTCCGAACTGGTCACAACGATCCCGGTCGGCAGATGCGTGATCCGCACCGCCGAGTCGGTGGTGTTCACATGCTGACCCCCGGCGCCCGAGGCGCGCATGGTGTCGATGCGGATGTCGCTGGCGGGGACGTCGACGTCGATTTCCTCGGCCTCCGGCAGTACCGCCACGGTGGCCGCCGAGGTGTGGATGCGCCCGCTGGCCTCGGTGACCGGCACGCGCTGGACCCGGTGGACGCCGCTCTCGAATTTGAGCCTGGCGAAGACGCCCTGCCCGCGGACCGCCGCGACCACCTCCTTGTAGCCGCCCAGCTCGGCCGGGGTCTCGTCCAGGATTTCCGCCTTCCAGCCCTGGGCCTCGGCATAGCGCAGATACATGCGCAAAAGATCGCCCGCGAACAGCGCCGCCTCGTCGCCGCCGGTGCCGGGGCGGATCTCGAGGATGGCGGCACGGTCGTCGGCGGCGTCGCGGGGCAGCAGCGCCAGGCGCAGCGCCTCCTCCAGTTCCGGCAGGCGGGCCTCGATCCCGGCGATTTCGTCCTCGGCCAGCTCGCGCATGTCGGCGTCGGCCAGCATCCCGCGCGCGGCCTCCAGGTCGGCCTGGGCCCGCTGCCAGTCGCGGATGGTGCCGACCACCGGCAACAGCGCCGCGTAATCGCGGCCCAGCTGGGCGATCTCCGCCGGCTCGGTCACGGTGTTCATCTTCGCCTCGGTGAAGGCGAAGCGGTCGAGGATTTCCTGCAGGCGGCGGGTCGGGATCATGGCTCCTGCGGTCTGCCTCGCCGCGCGGGCCGCGTCAAGCAGGGCTTTCAGCCGCGCGCTCTATGGTGTAGAATTGACTCCATGCGCAAGTTGGCCCCGATCGCGATCCTGACCGTCTTGGCACTGACCACTGCATCTTATGTGCAGGCCGGCGAGCCGATCACCGTCCCTTCCCAGGGCAACCCCAACTACACGCCGCATCCGCCCAAGGAAGGCTACAGCTACCCGGACTGCTATTGCACCGACAGCGACGGCAAGCGGGTCGAGATGGGCCAGCGCGCCTGCCTGCGGATCGGATCGCGCGAGGTGACGGCACTGTGCGACATGTCGGTCAACAACCCCACCTGGCGGCCCGAGACCGAGGGATGCCCGAGCGTCTGATCGTGGCAATGGCGACCTCGCCTCTCATTTCATTCAAAAGTATTTGCAAATTCAAATACTTATTTATCTCCCGCATGCTGGCGTCCTGCCACTGGCCCCCAGTCTGCCCAATCTACCTCGAATGGAGTAATCGACTGCTTCCCCGCGTCGTAATTTCTGCCATGCTCGCCGTCTTCCTAGCAGCCTGCCAGACCACAGGGATCGAGGGCGAGCACGCCTCGTTCACCACCTACACTCCCTCCGGAGATGGTGCGCGTCCTGCGGTACTCGTGCTCCCGGTGCGGGGCGGAATGAACGCCTACACTCAGGAATTCGCGAAGCGCCTGTCCCGCGAGGGGTATGTCACCGCCGCCGCCGATTTCTTCACGGGTCCGCTGGAGCCTGTCTACGACTACCTTCAGGCCCGAGCTGATGTGGACCCGGTCCGTATCGGCCTCGTCGGGTTTTCCAAGGGCGCGCAGTACAGCTTAGAGATGTCGCGGTTCTGGCAGTTCACCAAGAAGCAACGGCCGGTTCGTGCCGTCGTTTCCTATTACATTGGCAACGGTGTCCCCACCGCCCGGCGGGAGTACCCTCCCGCGCTGTTTTTGCACGGCGACCTCGACGACGTGACACCTCCGGACTCGATCGCCAGATTCTGCGAAAGACAGCGGGAATTCGGGAATGTCTGCGATTACCATATCTATGAAAACACCACGCATTCCTTCACGCACGAATCCTTGTCATGGGGAACCTACCACCCGGAGAACGAGCGGGACGCATACCGTCGGGCGGTCGATTTCCTGAACCAGCACCTTGCGGGTTATGAAGTGCCCCAAGGCTAACGGAGCGCGGGATCGCGCTCCGACGAACCCGGTGCTGCAGGATTCTTCCGGCGCGTTGGAAATCTTCCTCGCGGGTTAGCAGATTGCCCCCGATTCCTTCAGCAAAGCCCCCACCCGTCTTGCGTTCACGCCGAAATCTCCGTGACCGTAGCGGCTGCGGGAATAAACGATCAGTCCGGCGCCAACATCAGGCAGCCCCGGGTCCTGCGCCACAGCCCTGACTGTGATGTAGTCTGGGAACCCGACGATCCGGCTGCGTTGCACATAGGTGATCATCAGGCTCTCAACATCCCCGGCGACCACCGCAACCCGCGGATGGGCGCGGACAATCAGGTCGAAGCAGGCGAGCAACTCTCGCGGGCTCGTCGGGTGCATCATGGCCTTCAAATGAGGCGTCGCCTCCGTCGTACCCGGGACGGCGGCGAGGAATTCATTCGGGGTGCCCCGCAGGGTCAAGTTCGCCGGGTCGACATGCCAGCGAGCCGGATCGTGGCCTGCCAGGTTGATCGCCCCATAGGCCGCGACCGCGCTCAGCAACAGTGCCAAGGCGAACCAGCGGGCCATGCGCCTGAGCACCTGCCTACTCGGCCGCCTGCACCGCCGCCGCGCGATCCGCTTCGATCTCGGCGGCGCGCTTCTCGACCAGTTCGACGATGTGTTCCACCATGCGGGCGTTGTCCATCTTGTGGTCCTGCTTGCCCGCCAGATAGACCATTCCCGAGCCGGCGCCGCCGCCGGTGAAGCCGATATCGGTCATCAGCGCCTCGCCGGGGCCGTTGACCACGCAGCCGATGATCGACAGGCTCATGGCTGTGTGGATATGGGCCAGCCGCTGTTCCAGCACCTTCACCGTCTCGATCACGTCAAAACCCTGCCGGGCGCAGGAGGGGCAGGAGATGATGTTGACCCCCCGGTGCCGCAGGCCAAGCGCCTTCAGGATCTCGAAGCCCGCGCGCACCTCCTCGACCGGATCGGCCGACAGCGAGACCCGGATGGTGTCGCCGATGCCCATCCACAACAGGTTGCCGAGGCCGATGGCCGACTTGACCGTGCCGCTGGTCAGCCCGCCCGCCTCGGTGATCCCCAGATGGATCGGCGCGTCGCAGATATCCGCCAGCTGCTGGTAGGCGGCGGCGGCCAGGAACACGTCCGAGGCCTTCACGCTGATCTTGAACTCGTGGAAGTCGTTGTCCTGCAGGATGCGCATGTGCTCGACGCCGGATTCCACCATCGCATCCGGGCAGGGCTCGCCGTACTTCTCCAGCAGGTGCTTTTCCAGCGATCCCGCATTGACCCCGATGCGCATCGAGCAGCCGTGGTCCTTGGCGGCCCTGATCACCTCGCGGACCCGGTCGGGGCTGCCGATATTGCCCGGGTTGATCCGCAGGCAGGCGGCCCCGGCCTCGGCGGCCTCGATGGCGCGCTTGTAGTGGAAATGGATGTCGGCGACGATCGGGACATCGACCGACCTGACGATCTGGCCGAGCGCGGCGGTCGATTCCCGGTCCGGGCACGAGACCCGCACGATGTCCGCCCCCGCCTCGGCGCAGGCCTGGATCTGGGCGATGGTCGCCGCGGCATCCGAGGTCAGGGTGTTGGTCATGGTCTGGACCGAGATCGGCGCGTCGCCACCGACCTCGACGCTGCCGACCCTTATCTTGCGGCTCTCGCGGCGATGGATGTCGCGCCACGGACGGACTGGGTTATGGGTCATCTGCGGTCTCCTCGGCGGGCGCGCACGGGCCGAGAAATAGGCGCTATCCCCGCGGAAGTCGAGAGGTTGGAGGCGCGGGTCCGCAGGCTGGCGCTATTGCGCCAGCACCGCCTCGGCGCGCTGCATCGCGGCATCGGCCGCAGGAACGCCCAGAGCCTCGGCGCTGGCCTGCGGGATCTGCTGGGCGATATCGGCCGCCTGCAGCGAAAGGTTCTTGACCACGCTGCCCGGGCCGCCGAGCGGCCCATAGGCGGCGGTGTCGACCAGCAGATACACGGCGCCCGCATTGCCGGCCCGCAGCATCGGCCGGATCGTGCGCTCGGGCACCTCGAAGCGCTCGCCCGCCGCGAGGACGCCCTGGAAGATCACCGCGTCGTCGCCGTCGCGCACCCGGATCCAGGCGGTCTCGGTGGCATGCACGAAGACATGCGGCGGACCCGCGGGCAGTTCGGCGACGATGCTCTCGGGCATGGCTTCGAGTTCGGTCGCGGCGGCCGCAACGTCGTTGGCGGCAGCGAGGGCGGCAACCGTGTCCGGATCGGGCAGGACAGCGGCCGAAGCGGGTGTCGCGAAGACGCCGGTGGTCGCGGGATCGATGGCCGAGATCGGACCGTCGCGGACAGCCATCGGCGGCGGCGCCAGATCGGCCGGCGCGATCGCCGCCAGAACCCCGTCGCCACGATAGGCATCGGCGTCGGGGCGGCGCAGCAACGCCGTGTCGGTCTGCGGCAGCGCGATGACCGGCGCCTCGGCGACGACTTCCGGCGCGTCGGCCATGGGCGCGAAGCCGACCCGCTGCAGATCCTGAAGCAGGGCGTAGCCCCCGTAGCCCAGACCGCCGATCAGCGCGGCCAGCGCAAACGCCGAGGCGAGACCGCCCAGATTGATGCGCGAGCCCAGCCGGGCCGGCGCGGGCGGCTGGGCGAAACGCGAATCGGTCAGCCCCGGATCGATCGCCGCCGCCGGCAAGGC
>DATHZU010000565.1:0-2402 GCA_035458445.1 Thermohalobaculum sp.
AGCTGCGGCCGCTGACCATCGCGGTGCCGCGCGACCCCTCCTCGGCCGCGTTCCCGGTGGCGGCGGCGCTGATCGTGGAAGGTTCGGACGTGCTGGTGCCGAACATCTGCCTGAACCCCACGCGGGCCGGGTTCTACGAGACCCTGGCCGAGATGGGCGCGAATCTCGCCCGCGAGAACCCGCGCGAGGAAGGCGGCGAGCCGGTGGCCGACCTGCGCGCCAGGTTCTCGGCGCTCACCGGGGTCGAGGTGCCGCCCGGGCGCGCCGCGAGCATGATCGACGAATACCCCATCCTGGCCGCCATCGCCGCCTTCGCCGACGGCGACACGGTTATGCGTGGTATCGGCGAGCTTCGGGTGAAGGAATCCGACCGCATCTCCGCCATGGTCGCCGGGCTGCGCGCCAACAGGGTCGAGGTGACCGAGCACGAGGACGGTATGACCGTGCATGGTCGCGGCGCCGGGGGCGTGCCCGGCGGCGGCACCGTGGCGACCCATCTGGACCACCGCATCGCCATGTCCTTCCTGGTGATGGGGCTGGCCGCACGGGCGCCGGTGACCGTCGACGACGCGGCGCCGATCGCCACCAGCTTCCCCGGCTTCACGCCGATGATGCGTGGGTTGGGGGCCGAAATCGGATGAAGTTCACCGTTGCCATCGACGGCCCGGCCGCCTCCGGCAAGGGCACGATCGCGAAGGCGGTTGCCGAGCGCTTCGGCTTCGCACATCTGGATACCGGCTTGCTGTACCGCGCCGTCGGGCTGAAGGCGCTGAACCAGGGTCGCGGGATACTGGACGAGGGCGTCGCGATCCTGGTGGCGCGCGAGCTTGTCGCGGACGATCTGAAATCCGACCGTCTGCGGTCGGCGCTGGCGGGCCGCTCCGCCTCGCGCGTCGCCGCGATTCCCGAGGTCCGCAAGGCGCTGCTCGATTTTCAGCGCGGCTTCGCGGCACGCGAGGGGGGCGCGGTGCTGGACGGACGCGACATCGGCACGGTGATCTGTCCGGAAGCGGACGTGAAGCTGTTCGTCGTTGCCGATGACGAAACCCGCGCCCAGCGGCGCCACAAGGAGCTGGCCGGCCGCGGCGAGGAAACCTCTGTGGCCCAGGTTCTGGCCGATCTCAGGACCCGCGACGCGCGCGACGCGGAACGCGCCGAAGCCCCGATGCGCCAGGCTGAAGACGCCCACTTGCTGGACACGACGGAATTGACTATAGAGACGGCCGTCGCAAAGGCGGTCGATATCATCGAGCAGGCGCTGGGTCGGGTGCGTAAGTAGCTTCCCGATGCGGTTGCCTTTTTTCGCGTGCCGCCCCGACACCAGAACCGCAAGACCGCCGGACCCAACCGGCCGGCCTGAAAAACACCGATAGGAGACTGAATATATGCCCGCTACCGCCTCCATGGAGGAATTCGAGGCCCTTCTGAACGAGAGCCTCGCCCACGACACCCCGGAAGAGGGGACCGTCGTCAAAGGAAAAGTGATCGCCGTCGAAAATGGCCAGGCGATCATCGATGTCGGCTTCAAGGTTGAGGGCCGCGTCGATCTGAAGGAATTCGCCGCCCCCGGGAAGGCTGCCGAAATCGCCGTCGGCGACGAGGTCGAGGTGTTCCTCGACCGGGTCGAGAACGCCAAGGGCGAAGCCGCGATCAGCCGCGACAAGGCGCGCCGCGAGGAAGCCTGGGACCGGCTCGAGAAAGCCAACGACAAGCAGGATCGCGTCGAGGGCGCCATCTTCGGCCGCGTCAAGGGCGGCTTCACCGTCGACCTGGGCGGTGCCGTGGCCTTCCTGCCCGGCAGCCAGATCGATGTGCGCCCGGTGCGCGATGTCGGCCCGCTGATGGGCGTGCCGCAGCCGTTCCAGATCCTCAAGATGGATCGCCGCCGCGGCAATATCGTCGTCAGCCGCCGCGCCGTCCTCGAGGAGAGCCGCGCCGAGCAGCGCGCCGAGATCGTCGCCAAGCTGACCGAAGGCGATATCGTCGACGGCGTGGTCAAGAACGTCACCGATTACGGCGCCTTCGTGGACCTGGGCGGTGTCGACGGCCTTCTGCACGTCACCGACATGGCCTGGCGCCGCGTCAATCACCCGTCCGAGATCCTGTCGATCGGCGAGACCATCAAGGTCCAGGTCATCCGGGTCAACAAGGAGACCCAGCGCATCAGCTTGGGCATGAAACAGCTGATGTCCGACCCTTGGGAGAGCGTCGAGGAGAAATATCCGCTGCAGACCAAGTTCACCGGCCGGGTCACCAACATCACCGATTACGGCGCATTCGTCGAGCTGGAAGAGGGCGTCGAGGGTCTGGTGCATGTGTCCGAAATGGACTGGACCAACAAGAACATTCACCCGACCAAGATCTGCCACATCGGCGACGAAGTGGAAGTCATGGTGCTGGAC
>DATHZU010000566.1:0-6380 GCA_035458445.1 Thermohalobaculum sp.
GCTGGGAATTCATTTAATCTCCAGATGCACGGGCGGCGGCTATCCCCAATATCGCCGCCGCCCACTCCCCCCGAGCTTGCATTGAAAGACCATGCATCCTGTAGTAACTACAGATTCAAGCGAAAAATTCGAGGGACCAAATATGGCATCGATCGGAGCGGCTTCACGGATCAGCGGCATAGGGATCGAGACGATCCGGTATTACGAGCGGGCCGGGGTAATGCCGCCTCCGCCGCGCACCGGGTCGGGGCGCCGTGTCTACGGACCCTCCGAGATCGGCCGTCTGCGCATGATCCGGCGCTGCCGAGACCTCGGCTTCCCGCTGGACGATGTGCGCGCGCTGCTGGCCCTGGCCGACGGCGACTCCGCTGTCTGCAGCGAGGTGAAGGGAATTGCCAAAGACCATCTGGCGGAAGTGCGGCGCAAGCTGCGCGAGCTCGCCGAACTGGAGAAGGCGCTGGCCGAGCTGGTCCGCGGCTGCGAAGCCGGCAGCACGAACTGCCCGGCGCTCAATGCGCTCGCCGAAGGCTGATCCGTCACGCAAGTAGGCAGGACCGCATCGACACCGAGCCGAGATCAATGCCCTCGTTGAAGAAGCTGATCTCGTCCGCCTCGTCCGCCACGCCCAGCGTATAGAGCAGCGGTAGAAAATGCTCGACCGTCGGATGGGCGGTCTGCATGAGGTTGCCCATCCCCTCGGCCTCGGCGACGGCACCGAAGCGGCGCCCGGCGATGGCCTCGGCCATCATGGCGTCGAACTCGACCGCCCAGTCATAGGGCGCGCCGCCGCGGCGCATGGCGGGCAGATTGTGCACGATGTTGCCGCTGCCGACGATCAGGACCCCCCGCTCGCGCAGGGCCTTCAGATCCCGCGCCAGCTCATAATGCGCGCGCACCGGCCGCGACAGGTCCAGCGACAGCTGGTAGACCGGCACGTCCGCCTTCGGGAACATGCGGATCAGCACCGCCCAGGCGCCGTGGTCCAGCCCCCACTCGTCGCTGGTCGTGGCGTGGTGCTTGGCCAGCAGCTCGGCCGTCTCGGCGGCCAGCGCCGGGGCGCCGGGCGCGGGGTACTGCTGGTCGAAAAGCTTCTGCGGGAAGCCGCCGAAATCGTGGATGGTCTCGGGCTTTGCCGACACCTGAACCAGCGTTGTGCCGCGCGTCATCCAGTGCGCCGAGACGCAGAGGATCGCCGCGGGCGGCGGCAGCGCCTCGCCGATCTCGGCCCAGCCGCGGCTGAATTCGCTGTCGACGATGGCATGCATCGGGTTGCCATGACCGACGAACAACGCCGGCATCCGGCTGGATGGGCGCAGCTGGCTGGAGATTGCGGGCATCGGGTCCATCCGTTTGTTCAGCAGGGGCGAGATGAGGTTAGCGCGCGGGAGGCTGTGGTCAAATCTCCACCCCCGCCGTCTCGGCGAGGTCGAAATCCACATGGATGTGGTTGCCGTCCGGGTCGCTGAAATTCACCTGGACCACGCCCGCCTCGGGCACGGGGCGGAAGAAGTACTCCTGGCCATCGGCGTCCAACTGGGCCAGCAGATCCTTCAGCCCGGTGGCCGAGAGCGCGAAATGCTCCAGTTGCAGATCCTTCGGGTCCGAGCCCGGCTGTGTCTCGACGCCGATCAGATGCACCACCGGATCGCCGCCCACATACAGCCAGACACCGGGCACGCCGAAATTCGGCCGAGCTCCGGGGTGCATTCCCAGCACGCGGCCATACCATTCGGTCATGTCGTCCAGATTGGCGGTGCGGACATTCACATGGTCCAGCCGTTTCATGGTCGCGGTCATTTGCGCCTCCCTTATTCTCTACCGAGTCTAGCGCGGTTCGCCGTCCTGCGGAACCTCGCCGCCGCTCGCCTCCCCCCTCCCCGCCGGGGGGAGGGGATGGGGGAGGGGGCGCCGCCCTGCGCCGCTCAGTACGGCCCCGGAACGATTTCGCTGCCATCCGAGAAGCGGCCCGGGCGGAACCGGCTCAAATCGTGCCCGGGGTCGCCGCCGGTCAGCAGGTCGGCCATGATCCGCCCGATGGCAGGGCCGATGCCGAAGCCGTGGCCGCTGAACCCCGTGGCGAGATAGAGCCCGGGCAGCTCCGGCGCCTCGCCCAGCGTCGGCACCGCGTCCGGCGTCACGTCGATCATCCCGGCCCAGGCCTCGGCCAGCTTGACCCCGGCCAGGTCCGGAAAGCGCTGCGGCAGGCGTTTCTCGAGTCGCCTGACGATGGTCGGCGAGGGCTTGGGGTCCAGTACCCGCGTCCGCTCGAAGGGACTGACCTCGTCTGCGTTCCACCGGCTGGGGCTTCCCCAGGCGCCGGGAAAACCCTTCGGCGCCATCGGCCAGATGCGGAGGTCGCGGCGCGAGAGCCGCATCAGCTTCAGGTACTTGGCGAAATAGCGGAACGACTTCGGCGAAAGATAGTGCTCGGTCAGGTCGCCGGTCGCCACCGTGTAGCCGCCATCGGCACGGCGGCGCAGGGTGAACCCCGGCGTCGAGATGTTGGGGCCGAAGAGGTCCGGCGCCGGTCCGGTCCGCGCCACAGTCGAGCGCACCGAAAGTTGCGGCAGGTCGATGCCCAGATTGCCCGCGAAACAGGTCGACCAGGCGCCCCCCGCCAGCAGCACCCGGGCGGCGCGCAGGCGGCCCTTCTCGGTGACCACCCCGGCAACCCTGCCGCCCGCGATGTCGACGGTTCGCACGGCGCAGTTCTCGATCACGACGGCGCCCAGACGCTGTGCCGCCCGGGTCAGTGCCGGCACCGCCTCGGACGGCTCGGCGCGACCGTCGGTCGGGGTCTCCATGCCCGCCTTGAAGGCCCCCCGCAGGTTCGGGAACCGCGCCGCGATCTCGGCCGGGGTCAGCATTCTGGTGCCCAGCTGGTGCTGGACCGCCAGGTCGTACCAGTCCTCGTATTTCTTCCGCCCCGCCTCGGTTTCGGCCAGGTAGACGCAGCCTGCCTGGGTGAAGGCCAGGTCCGCCTCGCCGGTCCGCTCCGCCAGCCCGCACCAGATGCGGTTGGCCTCGATCATGATCGGCAGCTCGGCCGCGTCGCGGCCCTGCTGGCGCACCCAGCCCCAGTTGCGGCTGGACTGCTCGCCCGCCACCCGGCCCTTCTCGCACAGCACCACCTTTGCCCCGCGCGCGGCCAGGAAATAGGCCGTCGCGGTGCCCACGATACCGGCGCCGATGATCACCACGTCCGCCTCGTCCGGCAGCGGGTCCGCGAAGGACACCGGGGTCCGCTCGGTGACCGGCGGCATCGGGATCAGCCGTCCAGCTGGATGACCCAGCTGCGGATCAGGCTGCGCTCGAATACCTGCGCCCGGGCCATCCAGGTGCGGTTGCTGCGCATCTCCGGGTCGTCCGGGCGCCGCTCCAGATCGTTCGAGAAGATGGCGAAGGCCAACCGGCGGCCCGACGGCGTGGCGATATAGCCGGCCAGGCCGCGCACATAGGCCATGGTCCCGGTCTTGGCCGCGATCTGCAGGTTCTTGTAATCCAGCTTCACGCTCTGCGCCGCCACGTTATAGGGCTTCATCAGCTCGGTGATGCCGCCCGGCAGCTTCGGGAACCGGGTTCCGGGCTGGGGATTGCGCCGCGCCGCGGCTGCCAGCAGTTCCACCATCCGCCGGGGCGAGACGCGCGACTCGGTCGTCAGGCCCGAATGGTTGGCCAGCCGGAAGCCGGGGTCGCCCGCCGGGAACCCGGCATAGGCCGCCGCCCAGGCATTCAAGGCCGCCGCCGACCCGGCCAGCGAGCCCGGCGCCGCGCCGCCGGTGCGGCTGGCGGCAACCCCCACCATCTCGGCGGTCAGGTTGGTGGAGTAGCGCAGCATGTATTTCAGCATTACGTCCAGCGGGCGGCTCTGGACCCGGGCCAGCACCTCGGCGCCCGCAGGCGCGCTACCGAGGCGCGGAGCGTCCAGCCCGATGCCGTAGGTCCGGGCAAGGCCCTGGAACACCTCGCCGGCATAAAGCTCGGGCTGGCGCACCGGCAGCCAGCGGCCACCCTCGCCCCGGAAGGCGTGCTCGGCCATGCGCCAGACCTCGGCCCGGCCCTCCATGGCATGGCTCAGCACCGGCGCATTCGGATAGGGCGACAGCGCCACCCGCACGCTGGCCACCTCCGGGTCCAGCCGCTCCGCCTTGGCCGAGATCCGCAGCAGCTTGGCCTTGCCGCGCGCGTCCCATTTCAGCCGGACGCGGTTGAAGTTGAGGTTCAGCCCCGAGACCGCCGGGTCGTAGGCGGCGTCGGCCGGCTGATCGCCGTCGATCGCCGGACGCTGCGGCCCGGCGCTGCCGTCGGCCAGGAACTGCCCGGTGACATGGCGAAAGCCGCGCGCCTTCAGGCCCGTGACCAGCGGGATCAGCGCGTCGCTGTCCAGTTCCGGGTCGCCGCCGCCCAGCAGGTAGAGATTGCCCTCCAGCGTCTCGCCCCGGATCGTCCCGTCGGTCACGACCCGCGTCTCGAAGCGGAAATCCGGTCCCAGCCGGTCCAGCGCGTAGATCGCCGTCGGCAGCTTCGCCGTCGAGGCGGGGGCGAAGCCCCGGTCGGGCTCGCGCGAGGCCAGCACCTGCCCGGTGTCGAGGTCGATCAGCATGTATCCGGCGATGCCGGACTGGCGCATCGGCACGTCCGGCACCGGCTTCGGCGCCGCCGCGGCCAACACCACCTTCGCCGGGCGCGGCACCGGCACCGGAACCTCGCCCGCCGAGGCCCACGAGATACCGAACGCCAGCGCCAAGGCGCCGGTTACCGCCCTGCCGATCACTGCCCGCCGCGTCAGCCGCATTCCGGCCCTCCGCACCCATGAACTGTCCCAACCCAATTGCCGAGAATCGCAGATGCCGGCGCAGTGCGCAACTGTCATCGCCGAATGCTAGGCCTGACCCTCGCGCCGCTGGCTTCGCCGCCCGGGCAGGGTCACCCGGATCGCCGAGCCCGTCTCGCCGGGCGCCAGCGCCTCGGCGGTGCCGCCATGGATCTCGGCGATCTGGCGCACCAGCGGCAGGCCCAGCCCGTGGCCCTTGACGTTCTGCTTGCCGCCGGCGCGGTAGAACGGACGGAACACCTTCTCGCGCTCGGCCTCCGGAATACCGCTGCCCGCATCGCTGACCGTCAGCCGCACCCCGTCCACGTCCCGGGACAGTTCCACCCGCACCGGCGCCGCGCCGTGCAGATGGGCGTTCTCCAGCAAGTTCCGCAGCAGCCGGCGCAGCAGCACCGGGTCGCCCTCGATCTCCGGCGCGAAGCCGCTGACGCTGCAATCCGGATAGCGGGCGCATTCCTCGGCCGCCAGCGCCACCAGGTCGACCGGCTGCGCCAGGTCGCCCGTGACCCCGGCCTCCAGCCGGCTGGTCAGCAGGATCTCGTCGATCAGCTGGTCCAGCTCGGCGATGTCCTGCTCCAGGGCCTGCCAGCGCGCCGGCAATTGATCGGGGTCGCCGCCCTCGCGCAGCATCTCCGCCCCCAGGCGGATGCGCGACAGCGGCGTGCGCAATTCATGCGAGGCATTGGCCAGCAGCATCCGGTGGGCGCCCAGCAGGTTCTCGATCTTCTCCGCCGCCTCGTTGAAGCTGGCGGCCAGCCGGGCGACCTCGTCGCGGCCCTGAATCTCGACCCGTGCCGACAAATCGCCCGCGCCGATGCGCTCGACCCCCTCCTGCAGCCGCTCCAGCCGCCGGGTCAGGCGGCGCACCAGTGGATAAGCCCCCAGGCCCACCCCCAGCGCGACGCTGCCCAGCAGCAGCGCCAGCCGTAGCAGCGGCCGGTGCCCCCGGTGCCGGGCCAGGTCGACCGCCAGCCAGCGCCCGTCGGGCATGCGCAAAGCCCAGAAGCCGGAGCCGCGCAGCCGCTGCCAGCCCTTGGCCTCCGAGTTCAGGGGCGGCGGCGGGCTGGGCCTGCCGGTGGCGGCGATCAGGGCGCCGCCGGGGGCATAGAGGCTCATGTCCAGATTCAGCTCGTCCGCCAGCCGCTCCAGCGCCGCGCGTTGGCGGGGCGCCGGCGCCTCGGCGGCGGGCAGCGATAGATAGGCCAGCCTTCCGCCGATGTTCAGCGCCTCGCGGTCCAGCCCCTCGTTGATCAGCACCCGCCACAGCAGCGCGGCCAGCACCACCACGATCACCAGGCTGGCGATGATGGTAAAGTAGATCTGCAGGTACAGCCGCCGCCTCAGCATGGCGGCACCTCGCCCGGGCGCCACCTCCGGACGCGTTTCCCACCGTCATCCCCGCGCATGCGGGGATCTGGTGGCAAATCCCGCGAGATCCCCGCCTTCGCGGGAATGACGGCGTAACTGCCGCTGCCGACCTCAGTCCTGCGCCTGCGCGAACACATAACCGGCCCCCCTTACGGTAATCACCCGGCGCGGATGCTTC
>DATHZU010000567.1:0-8205 GCA_035458445.1 Thermohalobaculum sp.
GTGCAGCCGGTCGCCCCGTTGGCGCGGGCGGCCTCCAGCGCCAGCTTGGTCAGTTCGTCCTCGGTCATCACCACGATCAGCTTGAACTTCATGGGACCGTCCTTTCCTCGTCAACGCCGTCGCCTTGCGCCGCTTTCTCGCGGCGCCGCGACTGCCACTCACTTATCTGCGCGTAGCCCATGACCGTGATCATCGGGAACAGGCTTGCCAGGGCGATAAGACCGAATCCGTCGATCAGCGGGCTACGCCCCGGCACCGTCGAGGCCAGCCCCAGCCCCAGTGCCGCCACCAGCGGCACGGTCACTGTCGAGGTGGTCACGCCGCCCGAGTCATAGGCAAGCGGAACCACCATGCGCGGCGCGTACAGCGTCTGCACCACCACGATCAGGTATCCGGCGATCATGTAGAGATAGAGCGGCGTTCCCGTCACGATCCGGAACACGCCGACCGCCAGGCTCAGCGCCACGCCGATGGCGACCGCGACCCTCAGCCCCCAGGCCCCGACCGTGCCGCCCGAGACCTCCTGCGCCTTCAGCGCCACGGCGATCAGCGCCGGCTCGGCGATGGTAGTGGCAAAGCCGATGGCGAAGGCGAAGAGGTAGGTCCAGTAATAGTCGTGCCAGACCAGATCGGTGGCCGCTTTGCCGGCGCCGACGAAGGCGGGGTCCGTCAACTGCGCCGCCATCACCTTGCCGATCGGGAACAGTGCGTTCTCGAGCCCGAACAGGAAGAAGGCCAGGCCGATCACCACATAGACCGAGCCGATCAGGACCCGCCCCAGATTCGGGATGCGCCGGCGCAGGACGCCGACCTGAAAACCGAGAAGAATCGCCGCGATCGGCGCCACGTCGAGCAGCGTCGCCAGGAGCGTCTCCCAGAGCTGGGATGCGAGGGTCAGGACCATGCATGCACCACGATTCCGAACATCAGCACGAAGACGATTGGCATCAGGCTGGCGAAGGCGATCAGGCCGAAGCCCTCGATCATCGGGTTGCGGCCCTGGATCACGCTGGCGAGACCCACGCCCAGCGCGGTCACCAGCGGAACCGTGATCGTCGAGGTGGTCACGCCGCCCGAGTCATAGGCGATGCCGATGATCTCCTGCGGCGCCACGGCGGTAAGCGCGACCACGATCACATAGCCGCCGATGATCAGCCAGTGCACCGGCCAGCCCTTCAGGATGCGCAGGACGCCGATAATCAGCGAGGCGCCGACGGAAACCGCAACCGTGTAGCGCAGCGCCTTGGCATAGCCCGCCTCGGTTTCCGGGTTGCTCTCGATGGCGCCGGCGGCGGCCATCACCTCGGCCGCCTCGCCGCTGACCGCGATCAGCGCCGGCTCGGCCACCGTTGTGCCGAAGCCCAGCGCGAAGGCGAAGGCGATCAGCCAGAACAGCGATCCCTTGCGCGCGAAGGACTGGGCCAGCGCCTCACCCAGCGGGAACAGCGCCATTTCCAAGCCGCGGATGAAGATGGCGAGGCCCAGCAGCACGAACAGGAAGCCGAGCGCGATCTGCCCCAGGTCGTCGACCGGCTGGCCCAGCACCGCCAGCTGGAAGAACGCCACGATCACCACGATGGGCGCGAGATCGCGGAGCGTGGCGCCGAACAGCCCGATCATGTCCCTGAGCATGCCCATTCCGCGCCGGGTACTCCTGTCAATGGCCTGGAAAGCCCCCTGCCCGCGAGTCTAGGGCGGGCCAGGGGGAATTATCAATGCACGGCGCGCAGGCCGCCTTGATCCTGGTCAGGTTCGGCCAGGGCGGCGACCGGCCGCGGCGTCCCGCAGCCGCCTCCGTTTCCGCTCAGCCGGCCGGCATCGCCGTCTCGGCAAGCCTGGCCCAGTACGAGCTGCCGATCGGGATGATCTCGTCGTTGAAGTCGTAATCCGGGTGGTGGACCATGGCGGTGTCGCCGTTGCCGATCCAGATCATGGCGCCGGGGCGCTCGTTCAGCATGTAGGAGAAGTCCTCGGCCCCCAGCATCGGCGGCAGGTCGATGTCGACCCGGCCCGCGCCGGCCACGCCCTCGGCCACCGACGCGGCGAAATGGGTCTCGGCCTCGGAATTCACGGTCACCGGATAGCCGCGCTGGAAGTCCAGCGTGACCTTGGCGTCGAAGGCGGCCGCGATATGCTCGACCATGGTGCGGAACCGGGTCTCGACCAGCGCGCGTACCTCCTCCTTCAGGGTGCGGATGGTTCCCTTCAGGTGGACGGTCTGCGGGATCACGTTGAAGGCGTCCCCGCCGGTATGCAGCGCAGTGACCGACAGGACGGCGGATTCGACCGGGTCGACGTTGCGCGCCACGATCGACTGCAGCGCCTGCAGCAGCTGCGCCGCGACCAGCGTCGTGTCGATGCAGCGGTGCGGCTTGGCGGCATGGCCGCCCTTGCCCTCGAGGTCGATGGTGAATTCGTCCGTCGAGGCCATCAGCGGGCCGGGGCGAATGCCGAACTGGCCGACCGGCATGCCCGGGTAGTTGTGCATGCCGAAGACCTGCTGGATGCCGAAGCGGTTCATCATGCCGTCCTTGACCATCTCGTGGCCGCCGGCGCCTCCCTCCTCGGCGGGCTGGAAGATCACCACGGCGGTGCCGTCGAAATTCCGGGTCTCGGCCAGGTACTTCGCCGCGCCGAGCAGCATGGCGGTGTGGCCGTCATGGCCGCAGGCATGCATCTTGCCGGGCACCTTCGACGAATGCGGCACGCCGCTGGTCTCGTGGATCGGCAGGGCGTCCATGTCGGCGCGCATGCCGATCACCCGGCCCGAGCCATTGGCACGGCCGCGGATCACGCCGACGACACCGGTCCTGCCGATGCCCTCGACCACCTCGTCGACGCCGAATTCGCGCAGTTTCCCGGCGACCACGCCCGCGGTTCGGTGGACGTCGAATTGCAGTTCAGGGTGCTCGTGCAGATCACGGCGCCAGGCGGTGACCTCGTCGGCGAAATCCGCGATGCGGTTGATGACGGGCATGGTGTACTCCGATCGGTGTCAGGTGCAGAGATGGTCGATCAGGCGGCGGACGAATGCCTCGCCGGCCTCGAACTGTGCGACGGTGATGTATTCGTCGGGCTGGTGCGCCTGCTCGATCGAGCCGGGGCCGACGACGCAGGTCGAATAGCCGCCTTCGCGCTGGAAATGCCCGGCCTCGGTGCCGTAGGAGACCGCATGCTCGCCGTTGTCGCCGGTCAGCATGCGCGCCAGCCGCTCGGCCTCGCCATTGGTCTCCTTGCTGCATCCGGGCGCCAGCAGGCGGACCTCGATGTCGATGCCGGTTTCCGGGCGGATCGCCTGCATCTCGGCCTGAACCCGGTCGCATTCGGCGCGGTAGCGGGCGAACCAGTCGCGGCCGTCCTCGTTCGGCAGGCAACGGATGTCGGAGGTAAACCAGCAATCCTTGGCCGTGATGTTGCCGGCCGTGCCGCCCTGGATCATGCCGTTGTGCAGCGTGGTGTAGGGCGGTGTGAACAGGATGCCCGGCGCCGTGTCGCCCAGGGCCTCGGCCTCGCGCCGGTTCTCGTCCATCCGGTCGGAGTGCCAGTTGATCAGCCGGGCCGCGTTCATCACCGCCGAGACGCCGGTATGGACCAGCGAGGAATGCACCTCGAAGCCGCGCACCCGCGTGTTCAGACTGCACCCGCCCTTGTGCTGGGTGACGACCTGCATGGAAGTCGGCTCGCCGACGAAGACCGCGGCGGCATGGGGCAGGGTTTCGACCATCGAGGCGATCAGGTGCGGGACGCCCTGGTGGCCGACCTCCTCGTCATAGCTGAGCGCGATCTGGATCGGACGCTTCAGCGGCGCCTTCAGCATCTCGGGCACCAGCGCCAGACCCAGCGCATTGAACCCTTTCATGTCGCAGGTGCCGCGGCCATAGAACTTGCCGTCACGCTCAACCAACTTGAAAGGGTCGGTCGACCAGTTCTGGCCGTCGACCGGCACCACGTCGGTGTGGCCGCTGAGGACGACGCCGCCGGGCACATTCGGTCCGATCTGGGCGAACAGGTTCGCCTTCGGCTCGATCTTCGAGTGGACGATGTGGCTTTCCACCCCGTGGCCCGCCAGATAGGTCCGCACCCAATCGATCAGCTCCAGATTGGAGTCGCGCGAGACGCTGGGAAACGAGACCAGCTTCGCCATCATCTCTCGCGCCGTGTAATGCTCGCCCATGACCGGTCCGCCTCACTGATTGCCAAGGCGCCGATCCTGACGCGGATTGCAGGCAGGTCAAGGGGCACGCGCATGGCAGAGCCGCCGGCACCTGAGGGAATCTGCAAATTACCTCGCTTCCGGCGGAAGCCCCGGCCCGCTTCATGTATGATGCCTACCTGTCGCGGCGAGGCCCGGCGTCTGTTGCGTGCCAGAGGGCGACCTTCAGAACTGTTTAGCCTTTCGGTTGCGACAGTATCCTTTCGATTTCTGCAATGGTCTGGCCCCGGTCGTCGTCGGTGAGGTGGTCTAGGTATATCGCGATGTGCGTGCCGTCCTCTGAGAGGCGTACTACCTGTTCTCGGTCATCTTCCGTCTCATGGTAGCCGATGACCTTGTAGTTTCGGACCGGCTTAGCGAAACCCTTGACTGTAGCTGGCGGCTGCTCTTCAGCGCGCAGGCGGTCCTTCACCAGCGAGAAGGTTTCGTGGGCAATCAGGATTTCTCCTAACTCGGCATGAGCCTGCAGCCTCGCGGCGAGGTTCACCTCGTTGCCGATGATGGTGTAATCCATCCGGTCCTCGCTTCCGAAGTTCCCGACGGTGCAATAACCGGTGTTGATTCCGATCCTGAGCTGGAAGGGGTTTTCCAGCCCCTGTTCGCGCCATTGGAACTGGAGCCTGCGCATACGCTGCTGCATTGCAATGGCCATCTCGACACAGGCGATCGCGTCCTCCTGGGCGCCGCGAGTTTCCGGGTCGCCGAAGAACAGCATGATGGCGTCGCCGATATACTTGTCGATGGTGGCACCAAATTCCAGCGCTATGGCGGACATCTCGGTGAGGTAATTGTTGAGCAATGCCGTCAGTTCCTCGGATTCCAGCCTCTCAGTGGTCTCGGTGAAGCCAGCGATGTCGGAGAACATTACCGTCAGCTTTCGCCTGCGGCTGGCAATCTCGACCTGCTGGCGGCCGCTGAAAATCGAGGAATAGACCTGGGGCGACAGGTATTTCGACAATTGCACCGAGAGCGACTCAAGCATCCGGTTCTTCTCATTCGCCAGATCGTTGGCCTCGTCAGTGCGGCGCTTTTCCGCCAGCAATTCAAGCTCGGCGCGCTTCTTGCCGGTAATGTCCGCGTAGACCGCGACCGTGCCTCCCGCCGTGATCCTGTGCTCGGTCACCTCGATCCAGCGGTCTCCGGTGCGGCGCATGACAAAGCTGCCCTGCGGGTCGCGGTGGCGTTCCATCCGTCGCGCGATCCAAGCGTCGACGTTGCCTTGCGCATCCTCAAGGATACCGGCTTCTGCCGCGCGTTGGACCAGATGGGCGAAGGGCACGCCGGGCACGACTTCATGCTCGATGCCGGGATATAACAACGACTGATACTGCCGGTTTGACAGCACCAGCCGGTCCTCGCTGTCATAGAGCGAGAACCCTTCCGAAATGCTCTCGATTGCATCGACCAGGCGCTGGCGGGCCTCGGCGACCTCGCGCAGATTATTTTCCTCGACCTCGATCGCGGTGTCACGGAATACCGTCAGGGCCTCGGCCATCTCACCGATCTCGTCATTGCTGCGAGTCGCCGGCAAGGCAGCCCGGAGGTTGCCCCCTGCGATGGCCAGCATGCTGCTGCTCAGTGCCGTCAGCCTGGCCACGAACAGACGGTCGACATAGAGCCAGGCGAAGACCAGCAGCAGCAGCACTGCGAGACCACCGATGGCAATGCCGGCAATGACTGGGCGATTGTGGATATCGCGTTCCCGGTCGACAGCGGCCTGGAGTTGCTTGCGAAGCTCGACAGCAAGACCGTTCAGGGATTCAGACAGGCCTTCCAGCGCCTTGTCGATAAAGATTGCGCGCTCGATCAGGGTGTCCATATCCACCTGACCGCTGGCTAGGGCGTTTTCGGCTTCGGCGAATTGGCGTGCGGCATTGTTATAGGCGTGCTGCACGGCTTCGAGGGTGGCAGGATTGACGGAGCCGACGGCCTCCGAGGTGGCGATGGCGCCGATCTCGGCTGTCAGCTCGGACCAGCCCTCGCGCAGCGGCGGTGCGTCGGCGGTGGCTTCGGGCTGCGTCTGTACGTAGCGCGCCGGTAGGTGCCTGATTTCTTGGCGCAGGGTGTCAACCAGTTCGGCGGCAACGAAATCGGATTCGATCGCGGAATGGGCCGATGAGATGAAGCTCACCGCCGATTGAAGCTCTCGAATGAAGATGTTGACTACGACTATCTGGGTGATCAAGAGACCCACCGGAACGGCCATCGCCAGGAATAGTTTGTTCCGGATGCGCATACGGTCAATGCCCCTTATATTTTCCCGGCCTGGCGCCACTTCTCGAATATCGGACGGATCGACTTTTCGGCTTGGTCCAAAGTGTCCTCAGGCGTCGCGACCCCCGTGACTGCACGGGCAAACATGGCCGCTACGACACCGTGGTTAAACACTTCGTCGATCGCCGCATTGGCAAATCCGGGGCTGCCCAGATTGGTCATCGTGCCCGGAAGATCCGCAAGAAGTTTGTATCGGCCGGGTGGATTGGACGGCGCGCCAACCAGCCTCTCAAAATCCGGCACCGATCCCGGATAGATCGGCATATTCTGGAAGCCGCTAGTGATGAAGCCCTCCTGAAACCGGCCGATATAGTCGACCAGAAATTTCTTAGCCCCCTCGATGTTCCGGGCAAATCGCCAGATGACATAAGTGTTGACCGCGAAGGCGGGTCCGGCGCGCGCCACTGGTCCCGCGGGCAGCAGCGCCAGCGCCAGATGGGGCTCGACCGGCAGCCCCTTGTTCTCGGCGGCTCGGATGGTCGACATGGTGTCGAGGGTAAGGCTGCCGCTGCCCGCCAACATGAATCGGTTATTCGACGGCGGCCCCCATGCCAGCACATCCGGCGTCATCGCTTCCTCAAAGAGCGCCTTGCAGAATCGGATTGCCTCCAGTGTCTCTGGCGATTTGATCGCGACGTGGCCGTCTGCGTCCTGAACCGAGGCACCGAATGCGGACATCAGAGCCCGGAGACTGTGCTCGCTGTTATGCTCCGGTCCGATGCTGATGCCGACCGGAGCGCCATGCAGAAGCTTGATGGCACGACCGCCCTTGCGGATGCTGTCCCAGCTTGCAGGTGCCTGGCCGACCGCGTCCCACAAATCCTTGCGGTAGGTCAGCACTGTCGGCGCATAGCTCTCGGCGAAACCGTGATACTTGCCAGACTTGGGGTTCAGGCAGCTCCTGGTGGCCAACTCGGCGGGCTTGCCATAGCGGCTCTCGCATTCTGCGAAGACCTCGCCATGGTCCAACACATGGTCTTCGAGGGCGGCGCGGGGGGCCAGGAAAAGCACGAGGTCATGGCCCTCGCGCGCCTCAGCCTGTGCGGCGGCCAGACCGTTGATCTCACCCAGCCCGACGTTATCGACAATGACCTCGGTGTCGTTCTCCGCGCCCCACTCGCGGACGAAGGTCTCGTTGAACCAGGTCTCGAAACCCGGAACAAAGTTTTTCCAGCGCATGATCCGCAGGGTATGGCGTTTTGCCCGCGCGCTCGATGGAACAATCGCCGGAGCGAGGCCAGATAGAAGTGAAGTGGAATATACGGCTTTCATAAAGTCGCGGCGTGAGGATTTGTTCCTGAAAGCTGCGGCCAACACACCTGCCCCTCCCCGGAGCGCGTAGAATGCAGAGATCGCACTATGCGCCGGAGGTCGTCATTTTCAAACTTTCAATTGGAGATGGCGAAATGCAGTGGTCAAACGGCATTCCAGTTTAGGGGAAATTAATCAATGCTGCGCCACAGCGCGAATTTCTTCCGTGGCCGGCATGCCGGAGTTCCGCTCTGACACCAAGGCGACCGCTTAGGATCGATAAGAGTCATCTTTGCAATTATGCTGAATGACCGTTCCGGCTGCTTCCGCTCATGTGGCAAAACCCTTCCTACTAAGCCTGCATGGCAGCCGGAACTCCCTCACAAAACTTCCCTGTTGCCCCGCGGCGAGACTTCAGTGTCATATGGGCGCTTCCGAGGGGAGACGGGGCGAAAGCGCGTGGACAC
>DATHZU010000568.1:0-2429 GCA_035458445.1 Thermohalobaculum sp.
AGCAGCGCCGTCAGGAAGTCATCATCGGCATCGACGCTCAGCGCGACCTTCATGACGCCTGCCGGCGTACCCAGCGCCAGTTCGCGCGCCGTTTCGAAGCTGACCGAGCGCGGCGAGCGCGCGTAGAAATTGAACCCCAGATAGGCGGCGCCTGCCGCCGCCGCATGGGCCACCGCCCCGGCGCTGGTCAGGCCGCAAATCTTCACACGCATGGATACCGTCCCGTGCCCTCAGGCTGCCGGGCGCCGGGGAAGGATGTCCGCCACCTCGGTCGACCTGGCGCGGAGCTGCGCCAGCTCCTGACGCAACTCGGCCAGTTCGCGCCGCTTGTCGTCCGCCAGGACACGCTGCTTGCGCTCGCGGACCCACTCGGCCACCAGGCCGAACACCACGCCGGCGAAGCCGGCGACGATAATCACCAATGCCAGCGGCACGCCCTTCACGCCGTAGGCGTCGCCCGTCAGCGCCGGGGGCAGCAGGTAGATATCGACCGGCGTCATATTGGAGACACCGACCAGAACCAGGGCCGCGGCCAGAATGCCGAGGGAGATGATCTTGATCGTTCGCATCCGGGCTTTCCAGTTTGGGGCGGGCCTTTCAGCCCGCCTCGTTCATGCGCTCGCGCAATTCCTTGCCCGCCTTGAAGAAAGGCACCGACTTCTCGGGCACCGGCACCGCGGTTCCGGTGCGCGGGTTGCGGCCCATCCGGGCATCGCGCTTCTTCACCGAGAAGGCACCGAAACCGCGCAGTTCAACCCGGTCTCCCCGGGACAACGCGGCGGTGATCTCCTCGAAAACCGTCGAGACGATCCGTTCGACATCCCGCTGGTAGAGATGGGGATTGTCTTCGGCAATCTGCTGTATGAGTTCCGACTTTATCATTCGATCCCCCGATCGATCGTGTGGCTGCGATTCCCTTTGATCCCTGCACAATCATCAAAGTTGTCACGGGGGGTCATCCACAGTCAACGGCGTGGACGGGTTTTCCTATTGAATCAGTGCATATAACTGCGGTCCGGCAGGCAGAAGCGGCTCCGGCGACAGCCAGGCGGCCAGTGATTCCTTGAAACTGGAGGCGGGCCAGGGCAGGGGCGATTCGTTCCAGTCGTAGTTCACCACCGAAATATCGGCGTCCAGCCCATGCTCGGAGGCGAGCCATTCGAGTGCCGTCTCCTCGTCGCCGATTGCATCGATCAGTCCGTTGGCCAGCGCCTGCCGGCCGGTGAAGACCCGGCCGTCGGTCACGGCTTCCAGTGCCGCGCCGCCCAGGCCGCGCCGCTCGGCGACCAGGTTCTTGAACCATGCGAAGCTGTCGGCGATCAGGGCGCGCTGGGCGGTCAGCACGGCCTCGCTCGGGACGTCGACAAGGCTCGGCTCGGCCTTCAGCGGCGCGCTCTTCACGCGCGTCACCCCGACGCCGATCATCTCGAGCAGCCCCTTGACGTTCGTCGCCTCGGAGAGCACGCCGATCGAACCGGTCAGGGTGTTGCCGCGGGCGATGATGTTCTCCGCGGCCATGGCCGCGATATAGCCGCCCGAAGCCGCCGCTTCGGACATGACCGCCACGACCGGGCGCTCCTTGCCGACGCGTCTGAGGTTCTCGTACAGAGCCTCCGCGCCGACCACAGTCCCGCCGGGACTGTTGATGTGGACGATCACACCCTTGACGCGATCCGATTCCGCCAGCGCCAGCAAGGCCTTGTCGCGCCTGGGATTGTCCTTGATCACGCCGTCGATGCGAATTCGGGCGACATGGTCGCCGATGATCGGCGAGCCGGAACCGCTCGGGATTACCGCGATCGCCGCGAGGACGATCGCAGCGATTGCGATGATCCGCCACAGCGTGAGGCGGCGCCGGGTCTGGCGCCGCTCGAGGATGAGATCAAGTGTTGCGCTCATCTTTGCAGGTAACCACTTGACGGCATTGCCGTCAATTGTCCTGCTGCTGTTTCAGCGCGGCGCCGAGGATATCGCCCAGCGAAGCACCTGAGTCGGACGAGCCGTACTGCTCGACCGCTTCCTTCTCCTCGGCGATCTCGCGTGCCTTGATCGAGAAGCCGACCTTGCGCGAGGCCTTGTCGATGTTGGTGATCTTGGCATCGACCCGGTCGCCGACCGAGTACTTGGTCGGCCGCTGTTCCGCGCGGTCGCGGCTGAGGTCGGAGCGGCGGATGAAGGACTTCATGCCGTCGTATTCCACCTCGATGCCGCCATCCTCGACCGCGGTCACCGTCACGGTGACCACCTGGCCGCGCTTGACGCCCTTGGTCGCCGAGGCGAAGGGGTCGCCCTCGAGCTGCTTGACGCCCAGCGAGATACGCTCCTTCTCGGTGTCCACGTCCAGCACCACGGCCTTGACCATGTCGCCCTTTGTGTAGTCCTGGATCGCGTCCTCGCCCGAGCGGTCCCAGCTCAGGTCCGACAGGTGG
>DATHZU010000569.1:0-6367 GCA_035458445.1 Thermohalobaculum sp.
CGAGATGATCAGCGACAGCCGCAGTATCCGCCAGCCATAGTCGATCATCGCCGCGCGCAGCGGCCCGCTGTCCAGCGTGATCTCGATCGCGTCGCTGCCCATGATGCTGGGGGCGGCGATCACCCGGATCACGTAGTTGCCACCGCTCAGCAGGCGCGCGAAAGCGTCATAGATCATGCCGCCCGCATTCATCTCGCGCAGATCGAAGGTGGCGGTCACCTCGGCCATGTCGTCGCGCGACAGCACGAGCGTCCGGGTGCCTTCGCGGTGCAGGACGATGTTCAGCGCCTCGGTGCGCTCCAGCAGCCGGTGCTGCAGCTCTTCCGAGACCATCTCGTCAGGGGCGGCCAGCACGCTCAGCGATGCAATCTGGGCCCGCACCACCCGCTCGTACAGATAGTCCGCCCGGAACCGGGCCACCGACGGCACGAAGATCGCGACCTCGACGAGCATCACGACCAGAACGGTGAGGACCAGGAGACGGCCCGATAGCCCGCGGAAAAGCGCCATTGACCCCCAAAGGATTTCGCGAATCTTGCCCTACTCTTAGGGAGTTCAGCCCAGCCGGGCAAGCAGGCGCACCGCCAGCCGGACCCAGCGGCTGCCGAACAGCCGCGGCGTGAAATAGGCCCCGGCGGCGCGTTTGCCGGCCTCCGCGCGGGTGGGGTAGGGGGCGACATAGTTCGCCATGGCGCCGATCCTGAGCCCCGAGGACAGAGCCAGCGCCCAGGGATGGATCAACTCGCCCGCCTCGGCGCCGACGATCGAGCAGCCCAGAATCCGGCCGCGCGCGCCCGTGACCGCCTTGACCATCCCCCCGGTCTTGCCCTCCGCCTGGGCGCGGTCGCTGTCGGCCAGCCTGAAGCGGTGCACCTCGACCGCATCGCCGTGGGCCTCACGCGCTTCGGCCTCGGTCAACCCGGCCTGGGCGATTTCCGGATCGGTGAAGGTGACGCGGGGGATATGGCCGGTCCGTGCCC
The DNA here is from genome assembly GCA_035458445.1 of Thermohalobaculum sp. Lineage (GTDB taxonomy): Bacteria > Pseudomonadota > Alphaproteobacteria > Rhodobacterales > Rhodobacteraceae > Thermohalobaculum. The sequence goes on from DATHZU010000569.1 coordinate 981, forward strand.
GCACCGGCAGCCGGAACAGGGCGCTGCGGATCACCAGACCGGCGTGGTAGTTGGCCACATGGGTGAACTGCAGCCCGCCGCCCTCGGGCCCGGCCACATCGCCGATGGCATAGACCCGGCGGTTGGTGACCGAGCGCAGTCCCTTGTCCACGGTCACGCCGCGGCGGTCGAAGGCGATGCTGGCCTGATCCAGCCCCAGATCCTCGACATTGGCGCGCCGGCCCGTGGCGACCAGCAGATGGGTGCCCTCGACCGCCTGGCCGTCGGCCAGTGCGACCCGGATGCCGCCCTCTGTTTTCTCGACACCGGAGACCGTCGCTCCCTCGCGCAGGTCGACACCCTCGCCGCGCAGCGCCGCCGTGGCGACCGCCGCCATCTCGGGGTCCTCGCGAAGCAGTGCTGTCGCGGCCTCCAGCACCGTGACCTTGCTGCCGAGGCGCCGGTGCGCCTGGGCCAGTTCCAGCCCGATCGGCCCGCCGCCGATCACGATCAGCGACTCTGGCAGCTTTCGCTGTTGCCAAAGCGTCTCGTTGGTCAGGTAGGGCACATCCCCCAGCCCCGGGATCGGCGGCACCATGGGCGACGAGCCGGTTGCGATGACGAAACGCCGCGCGGTCACCCGGGCCTCGCCAGCCATGACCTCCGCCGGGCCGGTGAAACGGGCGCGGGCGCGGATCACCCGCACGCCCAGCCCCTCGAACCGCTCGACCGAGTCATGCGGCGCGATGGCGGCGATCGCCCGCTGCACATGGTCCATGACGGCGGCGTAATCGACCTCGGGCTCGTGCCCGGCGATCCCCAGCGGGGTCGAGCTGCGGTGGGTCTGGGCCGCGTGGGCCGCGGCGATCAGCGCCTTCGAGGGGACACAGCCGTAGTTCAGGCAATCGCCGCCCATCTCGGCCGCCTCGATCAGCACAACCGAGGCGCCGAGTTGCGCCGCCCCGGCGGCGACGCTGAGCCCGCCGGACCCGGCGCCGATGATGCAGAGATCGGCCGAGATGCGCTCGCTCACCGGCTTGCCCTCAGCGGCCACGAAGTTTCCGCAGCACCACCGGCAGGGCCGCCAGCGCCGCCAGCCCGATCAGCGGCCCCAGCACATGCGGCGCGAACAGCACGCTGATATCCGGCTCGCCGCCCTGGTCCAGCACCTCGCCCAGCCCGGCACCCACCGAGCTGATGACGAATGTCGCCGGGGCGATGCCCACCAGCGTGGTCCAGACAAAGGTCCGCAGGCGAACACCCACAAAGGCCGGGGCCAGGTTCGCGACGAAGAACGGGATCACGGGGATCAGCCGCATCACCAGCATGAAGCTGACCTCGCCCTGCTGCACCTCCTCGTCCACGCGGCGGAGCCAAGGCCCCGCCCGCTCGTGGAGCACGGCGCCCAGCGACGAGCGCGCCGCCAGGAAGATCAGCGTCGCTCCGGTCGTCGCGGCAACGACGGTCAGCCCCGCCGAGAGCACGGTCCCGAAGATGAAGCCGCCCGACAGCGTCAGCCATACAGCCCCCGGCACCGAGAAGGCGACGGCGACGATGTAGACCGCCAGATAGGCGGCGATGGCAATGCCCATGTTGGCTTCGCGCCAGCCCAGCAGCGCTTCGCGGTTCTCCCGAATGGTATCCAGCGTCAGAAAATCGCCCGCCATCAACCAGGCCGCTACCGCACCGATTGCGATCACCGTGATCGGCACGAATCGCCACCAGCGGGCGCTGCTGGACACAGGGGGGGTATCGGCTTCGGGAGTGACCATCATCCGGCGCATCCTGGGTTGTTCGCCGCCGATGTGGCGGTCGATCAATGATGGGCTGTGCCACGGGCCGTTGCCAGCCCCTATCACGCCGGGTTGAAGCGAAGTGGGGTGATTGAAACATCGGCCAAAGCCCGCATGGGCGCGTTGACTTGGTTTGCAAGCCGGGCTATACGCCGCCTCTCTGAATTTGCGGTTGCGCGCGGTCACTCGATGGGCGGTTTCGCTGCGCACCATGTCTTGATACGGTCCGGGGCCGATGTTCCCCGGCGCAGGAGGTCGAAATGTCGAAGCGCACCTATCAGCCGAGCCGGCTCGTCCGCAAGCGCCGCCACGGATTCCGGGCGCGCATGGCCACCAAGAGCGGCCGGATCATCCTGAACCGCCGCCGCGCGCAGGGCCGCAAGAAGCTGTCGGCCTGAGCCGGCGGGGCCCCTAGCGCCCGGGCAAACTGCCATGACACTGCCGGAGAACCAGGCGCCGCCCCTCCAGACCGAGGGGCGCGGCGTTGCGCCATTGGCGCCAGCCGATTCGGCACCCGCGATCTCGACGCTTAAGAAGCGCGCCGAGTTTCTTGCCTGCGCCCGCGCCCGCAAGGCGCACACCGCCGGGATGCTGGTGCAGGGCCGGATCCGCCGCGCGGGCGAGGCGTCCGGCATCCGGGTCGGCTTCACCTGCTCGAAGAAGGTCGGCAACGCGGTGACCCGGAACCGCGCCAAGCGCCGCCTGCGCGAGGCCGCCCGCGCGGTGCTTCCCCGCCTTGGCCGCGAGGGCTGGGACTACGTCCTGGTCGGCCGCGCAGAGACCACTGTTTCCCGTAGCTTCGCCGATCTTGTTCGCGATCTCGAGGCGGCGCTCGCCAGGCTGCACCAGGGCGCCGGATGAGCCCGCTCGCTCGCCTCGTGGCCCTGCCGGTGCATGCCTATCGTCTGGTCATATCGCCTTGGCTCGGCGCGAACTGCCGCTACCAGCCGACCTGCTCGGCCTACGCGCTGGAAGCGTTGGAGAAGCACGGCGCATTCCGTGGCGGATGGCTGGCGCTGCGCCGCATCCTGCGGTGCCGCCCGGGGGGCGGGTCGGGCTATGATCCGGTGCCGGACAAGGAGGGATAACGTGCTCGACGCCACCGATGACGCCATTCTTGAACGTCTTTACGCCACGGCTCCCGATAGTCTGGAGTTTCGCAAGCTGCGCAAGCGCATCATCCGCGGGACCCGCGAGGCGCTCGATGCCTATGGCATGATCAAGGCTGGCCAGCGCTGGCTGGTCTGCCTCTCGGGCGGCAAGGACAGCTACACCCTGCTGGCCGCGCTGATCGAGCTGAAGTGGCGCGGGCTTCTGCCGGTGGACCTGCTGGCCTGCAACCTGGATCAGGGCCAGCCAGGCTTTCCCGCCACGGTGCTGCCGGAGTATCTGGCGAAGATCGGCGTCCCGCACCGGATCGAGTACCGCGACACCTACTCGGTGGTGGTCGACAAGGTGCCCTCGACCAAGACCTACTGCGCGCTCTGCTCGCGGCTCCGGCGCGGCAACCTCTACCGCATCGCCCGCGAGGAGGGGTGCAGCGCCGTCGTCCTCGGCCATCACCGCGACGATATCCTGGAGACCTTCTTCCTCAACCTCTTCCACGGCGGCCGGCTGGCGGCGATGCCGCCGAAGCTGCTGAACGAGGAGGGCGACCTGGTCCTGCTGCGCCCGCTCGCGCATGTGGCCGAGGCAGATTGCGACCGCTTCGCCCGGGCGATGCAGTTCCCCATCATCCCCTGCGATCTGTGCGGCTCGCAGGAGGGATTGCAGCGTCAGCAGGTCAAGGCGATGCTCGACGAATGGGAGCGCCGCAGCCCCGGCCGGCGCGGGGTCATGTTCCGGGCCCTGGCGAATGTCCGGCCCAGCCATCTGGCGGATTCGAGCCTTTTCGACTTCGCGGGACTCGCTCCGGAAGCGACACCGGCGCAGAAAGGCCCGGAAAACCCTTGACCTCGCCTGCGGCAACCGCTTCAAGGCGGGCGCGGTTATCCTTGGAGCAGTGAATGGGCGGCGACGGCGACAACAAGAACCTGATCCTCGCAGCGGTGCTGTCGATGGCGGTGGTGTTCGGCTGGCAGATGTTCTTCCTGCCGCCGCCTCCGCCGCCCGATCCCGTCGCGGTCGAGGCCGGTGAGGGCGCGGTTCCGGCGGCGACGGTCACCGAGACCGGTGCGGGCTCCACGACCGCGGCCGAGCCCACCGGGCAGACGCGCGGCGAGGCGCTGGCGAATTCGCCGCGGGTCAAGATCGCCACCGGGGCGGTCAGCGGCACGATCGCGCTCACCGGCGGCCGGCTGGACGACCTGCATCTGTCGGATTACCGCGAGACGCTGGAACCCGATGCCCAGACCGTGATCCTGCTCAATCCCGCAGGCGGTTCGCATCCCTATTTCGTCGATTACGGCTGGCGGCGCACGGTCGACAGCGACCCGGGTCCGCTGCCGGGTGCGGCGACCGAATGGACCATCGAGAGCGGGGACACGCTGACCCCCGCCACTTCGGTCGTGCTCCGCTGGGAAAACGGCCAGGGCCTGACCTTCCGACGCAAGTTCGAGATCGACGACCGCTACATGTTCAAGATCACGCAGTCGGTGGAAAACGCGACCAGCGAGCCGCTGGCGCTGGCGCCATACGGTGTCATCGCGCGGCGCGGCGAACCGGAGGGGATCGGCTTCTACATCCTCCACGAGGGCGCTGTCGGGGCCTTCGACGGCACGCTGAGCGAGGTCGGTTACGACGATATCCGCGAGTTGCCGGTCGACGCCGCCGAACGCGGTCCGGTCGAGATCAACCGGGTTGCCGAGAACGGCTGGCTCGGCTTTACCGACAAGTACTGGATGACCACGCTGGCTCCCCCGCCAGGTCAGGCATTCGAGGCGGTCTACCGCATGGTCACTCGGGACGGCGTCGAGGAGTTCCGCGCCGAGGCACGGCTTCCGGTCCTGAGCGTCGCTCCGGGGCAAACCGCACAGAGTGTCACCAATCTCTTCGCCGGCGCGAAGGAGTTGAAGACGATCGGCGGTTACGAGGACAACCTCGGCATCGACATGTTTTACGACTCGATCGACTGGGGCTGGTTCTACTACCTGACCAAGCCGATCGCCTGGCTGCTGATCGAGGTCAGGGGCCTGATCGGCAACATGGGTTTCTCGATCATCGTGCTGACGCTGCTGGTCAAGGCGGCGCTGTTCCCGCTGGCCTACAAGTCCTTCGTGTCGATGTCGAAGATGAAGAAGCTCCAGCCCGAGATGGAGAAGATCAAGGAACGCGTGGGCGACGACCGCCAGAAGATGCAGCAGGAAATGATGGGTCTGTACAAGAAGGAAAAGGTGAACCCCGCCTCGGGCTGTTTGCCGATCCTGTTGCAGATCCCGATCTTCTTCTCGCTCTACAAGGTGCTGTTCGTCACCATCGAGATGCGGCACGCGCCGTTCATCGCGTGGATCCATGACCTCTCGGCGCCTGACCCGACCTCGATCATCAACCTGTTCGGCCTGTTGCCGTGGGGCGTGCCGGAGGCGGATTCGCTGTTCGCCATCTTCTCGATCGGCGTCTTCCCGATCTTGATGGGCATCACCATGTGGCTGCAGCAAAAGCTGAACCCCGCGCCCA
>DATHZU010000570.1:0-3107 GCA_035458445.1 Thermohalobaculum sp.
GATCTCGCCGAGGGTCGCCTTGACGCCGGCGCGCTCGGCCGCGTCGAGCTTGCGGAAGCGGATGTTGCGGCCGATGTCGGCGTCGGCGATCAGGCTGGCCTCGCCGCCCGAGCAGGACATGGAACAGAGATCGCGGCCCGGAAGGGGGCCGTGGACATGCAACAGCTTCAGGGTCTCGAGGAATTCGGGGATCGAGGCCAGGATCGGCATGTTGAGCCGGGTCAGGAAGGCCCTGGATGCCGCGTCCGATCCCGCCAGCGAGGCGGTATGGCTGACCGCGCCGGCCTGCGCCTGCTCGGACCGGCCGACCTTCAGGGCGACGATGGGTTTCCGTGCCGCCCGTGCCTTGGCGGCCAGCGCCTCGAAGGCGCGGACATCGCCGACGCCCTCGATATGCAGCCCCACGGCCGTGACGCGGGGGTCGTCCAGCACCGCCATGGCCATCTCGGCCAGCCCGGTCTGGGCCTGGTTGCCGGCGGCGACGCAATAGGCCAGGGGCAGGCCGCGCGCCTGCATGGTCATGTTTATCAGGATGTTCGACGACTGGGTCAGGATGGCGACCCCGGTCTCGACCCGCCGCCCGCCATGCTGGTCGGGCCACAAGAGCGCCCCGTCCAGGTAGTTGATCAGCCCGTAGCAGTTGGGGCCGAGGATCGGCATCTCGCCCGCCGCCGCGATCAGCCGGGCCTGCAGGTCGGCGCCGCCGGTGCCCTCGGCCTCGGATTCCTTGAAGCCGGAGGCGAAGCAGACCGCGCCGCCGGCGCCGCGCGCGGCCAGCCGCGCGACCACATCGATGGTGAGGTTGCGGTTGACGCCGATGAAGCTGGCGTCGGGGGCCTGGGGCAGGTCCTCGACGGTGCGGTAGCAGGGCAGCCCGCGGATTTCGTCGCGCGACGGGTGGACCGGCCAGATGGCGCCGTCGAAACCCATCTTCTGGCACTGCTCGACCACGGCGGGCCCCCAGGCGCCGCCGCCGAAGACGGCGATGGAACGGGGGCGGAACAGGCGGGAGAGATTGCGGGTCATGGTTGGCGATCCCGAAGAGGCTTCATCTGAGCGTGTGACCGTGTGCAGGACTACTTTATGTCGAAGAACACTTGGACGTAGTGCAGGCTTTGCCCGTCTACAGTCCATTCGGATAAGACGCGCATTGCGTGTGGCGGACCCAGGACATGAAGGTATGTTCCTCCGGTGAGGTGTTTGTAGCCGTTTTCGCGAATGTTCCACGAGCCAGAGATAGTCTGACTTCCAACGCCGTAAGCCTCCGACGAGGCCTTTGTCGAGACACGTAGCGTCAGACCCTGCGCCGCCATCCACTCCGCCGCATAATTGGCCCCGCCGCCAGAAGACAACAGGCGGAAAATGCAGACGTCGGCTTGCGGTACGGTTTCCAGCTTTCGCCAATCCAGGCGCTTGAGGCTTTCGGGGGAAAGCTCTGCAACATTGCCCTCCAGGCATGATCGGGGGTCAGGGAATTGCAGTGCGGCAATCTTGTGCGCATCGTCAAGGTCGGTATGGTGGTCTAGGTACTCTCCGTACGACCGGAATGGCGGTGTGCCGCGCGATGCCTCGCCCCCAAGATCGAAGCGATGAACCTTGAGCCATTTCTGCCCGTATGTGAACGCGAAGGGGCTAGACAACACGAGCAGGCCAACAAGGCTGGCTGCGAGAACCGCATTCGGGTCCCCTTCCCCAACCGCCTTGAGCCATCGCCTGATCATATCGTCTCGACCACGGCGGTTTGGCTCATTGAGCCGCCGAAGACGGCGATGGAGCGGGGGCGGAACAGGCGGGAGAGGTCGCGGGTCATGCTCGGTTCTCCAGCCAAATCCTGATCGGGCCCGTGTCCTCCATCGCCGGGAACGCGAGCAGCGTTTCCTCGATCTCGCCCGCGCCGCAATCGCGGAGTTTGGCCATGAGCTGCTGCCGGGTCGCCGGCATCTCCGGGCTTCCGGGCAGGGCGCTCAGCACCCGCTCGATGCGGCTGCCGTCCCGGAGCTCGATCAGGAGACGGTCCGGGTCCTCCGCTGCCAGATCGGTGGCGGATTGCGGTGCGGTGCCCTCGACAAGCCGAACGCGGCGCGCAAGGTCCAGGATGTGCGGCCTCCGGATTGCATCCTCGGTGAAATCCGATGGCCGAAGACCGCCCTGCAGCAGTGCAGCGGCGACGCAGTATGGTGCCGAGAACCGAGCCTGGTCGGGTGTCTCGGGAATGCCGTAGGCGATGACCCGCGCGTTTCGCGGCGGCGCCTCGACCGCCACCTGCAGGATGTCGTGGGCCGTCAGTTCCGGCGAGAGCGCGATGCAGGCCGGCAGGATGCGTCCGAGATAGCCGCAGCAGGGCCAGAGCTTTACCACCAGCCCGTACTGCTCGATGGCGAGCGGGTCGCCGTAGCCCGCCAGGCTGCGCGGCGCGTCCGGGCCGTAGAGCGCACAGAATGCGTCGAGCGCCCCTGAATTCGCGTCGGCGCCGCTTTGCGCGAGCTGCGCCGCCATCACCCCGTGAAGCGCGGCGAAGCCCGCATTCAGGGGCTTTCCCGCCGAGCCGAACTGGGCCTTGAGCCCGGAGGCGTGCCCGGCGGCCAGCGACATGGCATTCAGCATCGCGCGGGCGTCCAGAACCGTCAGCCGCCCGGCAGCAACCGCGGCCCCGACCGCGCCGAGGGTCGCCGTTGCATGCCAGCCGCGCTCGTAATGTTCCGGGTTCACCATCTCGCCCAGCCGGTCAATCGCCTCGAGCCCCGCGACATAGGCCGCGAGCGCCGCCGCGCCCGACCCGCCGAGCGCCAGGATCACCGGAACCAGGACCACAGAGGGGTGGCCGACGCTCGGCCGGTCGTAGTCGTCGAAGTCGAGTGCATGGGCTGTGACCGCCCAGCGGAAGGCGGCCGGCTGAGCCGAGGCCGCCCGGGCCGCCGGGGTGCGGACCCCGGCGAGGAGGCAGGCGACGGTATCGATCACGGCGTCATGGGCGCGCTGGCGGGCAAGGCCGGAGAGTGCCAGCGGGCCGGCCGCCCAGGCCGCGAAGCCCGCCCAGTCCGAGGACGCGCTCATCGCGGGCTGAGGTGCCCGTGGCACCCCCCTCCCCAACCCTCCCCCGCAAGGGG